>PLSJ01000150.1 GCA_003165115.1 Syntrophaceae bacterium
ATCATATTCGGTGGCCAATTTGGATCGGAATCGTTGCGGGCGTGTTCATTAAACTGAAAACAACAAAAAAAAGAGGCAGGGCTTTGCGGGCCGTGCCTCTCTGATAGATCCGTCTTCAGGCTAAATCTTGAACTTTTTCCTGAGTGCAACAAGACCGGCAAGACCCGGGCCGAAAAACAGAAGGGTTGCGGGAATAGGTACCGGTGCGGCGGAGACGTTGGCGATGACCGCCCCGTATGCACCCGGCGTACCACTGGCAAAAGTGAGAGCCGTGTTCGATCCCGTTGCCGTGAAGAGGAAAGACTCTTCGATGAAACCCATGTTGGTATGGGTATTGCCGCTGCCGGTAAAGGAATAGAGCGTAGGGGCGCCCGCCGCGGACACCGTAACCTGCTTGGTGGCCGGTCCACCGTCAGGGTTCGCCGAAAGGAAGAACGTCACGTCATAGGCTTGCCCCGCCGTCGTGGAGAGAATCTGCTTTATCGCTCCCTGCGCATTCCCATCGAGATCGATGCTTCCCGTACCGGGGGCGGTCCAATAGCTGCCGATCCAGTCAACGCTGCCCGCGGTAACCGTCCAACCAGGAATCGCCTTGGAGAGTACGCTCGCCGGCACAGATATGGTCGTAAAACCTGAGCCGCCGGTCTGGTACGGCAGAAAGTCTCCGTTGGTAATGAGGTCTGCGTGTGCCGTGCCGAAGGCGCACAACATGAGAACTAGTACAGCCGCCGCTAAAGTCTTTGCCATGTGAAACCTCCCCTTACAACATAGTCTTTTCAGGCGGCCCGGCTGTCTCTCCGATAATTTCACCGAGACCCGATTGCTTTCCGTCCCATCCTCACGGGTGGTTTGGCTTTATCTGCTACCTCAGTGTAATACATTATCTAACTTGTGTCAAGAAAAAAGAGAGCCCGAACAACAATGTTTCTCACGTTCAGATAAACATAGATTTGTGGCCATATGATCATTTATCCCGCCATGGCGGCCCACATTAGGCATTATGAGGTCGCGCCTGGGGTTACGCCATGCATTACCATCCGTGAAAGACAGGAACCATGATGTTATACGTGCGATGACAGTCGAGTTCGCCACGAGGCTCGTTCAGAGCGGGGTGGACCCGTACAAGGTCCGGAGACGGTCATGCTGAACGACGGGCATTTCGTAGAAGGACCGACTCTGAAGGTGATACAATGAGTGGCAGGTCAGGCGCCGGGATAGAGGCGCCTCCCGAATCCTGAGTTACGAGAGGAGAAGCTGATGAGTCGGAAGCTCATACTGAAAGAGCTGAGTCGCTACAAGATCGGAACCTACGCAGACATCATTTACCGGAACGCCATCCTGAACAAGGACCGCCTGGCGTTTGCTTATGGAACGGAGAGGATCACCTTTTCCGTCTATAATGAAAGGGTCAACAGTATCGTCCGCGCCCTTTGCTCGATGGGCCTCGAAAAGGGAGACGGAATCGGCCTCCTTTCCTGGAACTGTCTCGAATGTACCGAGGTATTCGGGGCGGCGATGAAGGGGGGCTTTGTCGTATCGCCCTTTAACCCCAGGATGCAGGCGGAAGAACTCGATTACCTCATCAACTTCTCAGAGGTAAAGGCGCTCTTTGTGGGTCCGGAACTGGTAGGAATCATCGATCCGCTCCGCCCTCGCTTACCCGGCGTTGCCCACTACGTCTCCCTCGAGAAGGAAGCCCCGGGGATGCTCTTCCATAACCAGCTCCTTACCACGTTTCCCAAAGAAGAGCCTGATATCGTCGTCAATGAAGACGATCCCTTCATCATCTTCTACACGAGCGGCACCACCGGCGTGCCGCGGGGAGCCATATACACCCATTACCGGAAACTGGAAGAGGCAAGGACAAAGGCGCTCACCATCGGGATGCAAAAGGACGACAGACACGTCATGATCCTGCCCCTGTTCCACATAGGCGGCTGGTCCCACTTCTGGGCTTACTACTGCGTCGGGGCAAGCAACATAATCATGACCCAGAGGACCTTTGATCCGGCTGCCACAATTCAAACCATCCAGGACGAAAAAGCAACGGACCTCCATATTGTTCCCACCCAGCTTCTGGGTATGCTCGCGGTTCCCAATATTGACGGATACGATCTGACCAGCCTGAAAAGGATCTGGTATGCGGCGTCCCCCATGCCCTTGGAACTGCTTCGCCGCGGCATTGAGAGGTTCGGTCCCGTCTTCGCACAGGGCTACGGCCAGACGGAGTCGGGACCGGACATCGCGATTCTCTCAAGGGAGGACCATGATGTCCTGGATAAGTCCCCGGACGAACAGAAGGTGCTGACCTCCTGCGGGCAGCCCTGCCTCTGGGTGCATGCCAGGATCGTGGACGAAAATCACCACGACGTGGAGCCCCACATAGTGGGCGACATCATTGTTCAAAGCAAATCCGTCATGGCCGGCTACTGGCGGATGCCCGATGAGACCAACGAGGCGGTCATCGATGGATGGCTCCACACGGGAGATATGGCCTACTATGACGAGAGGGGCTATATCTACATCGTCGACAGGAAGAAGGACATGATCATCACCGGTGGAGAGAATGTTTACCCGCGCGAAGTCGAGGAGGTCCTCTATCGCCACCCGGCAGTTTCGGAGTGTGCCGTTATCGGCGTCCCCGATGAGAAATGGGTAGAGCGCGTCCACGCCGTTATCGTGTTGAAGGAGGGACAGAATACAAGCCCGGATGAGATCGTCGCGTTCTGCAAAGAGCATCTTGCCCGCTACAAGACGCCGAGGTCCGTGGAATTCGTCGATTCCCTGCCTCGAAACCCTCAAGGGAAGATTCTTAAAAAGGAGCTTCGCGGGAAATACTGGCAGAAAGAGGAGAGACAAATATAGTCCGGGCAATGAAATAGCGAGGTGGCGTGGAATTGCGCAAGAGGGAGCCACTCGCACCATATCAGGCCATACCCGCTTATCGACCGAAACTAACCGCCCGAAAGCAGTTGCAGCGCGATGTGTATCGTGTCACCGTCTTTGATGACGGTCTCAAGGCCATGCGCGTATGACGCGAGGGCGCGGCCGTTAACCTCTATCTCCCACCCTCCCGCGATCCCACCGTCAGGCCGCAGAAACGTCGGCGCATAGGTCGATGTGCGCGAAAGCAGGGCCAGAAGGTCTTTCAGGGCGATCTCCGGACACTCCAGCTCCAGGATTTCCGGGCTGCCCCCGCCGAGAAGTCCAAAATTCGACTCGACACGGATTTTCATAGACGGCCCCTTCTTCCTGTATCCCCGCCGCAGCCCATCATTAAAAGTTGAAGAACCCGTCAATCTCTTCCTGGGGCACGTCGAACACGCCCCCCGTCGGCGCCAGGGGTTCGGTCCTCATCCACTCGGGCACCCTGTCAGCGCCGGGCCCTATGCCCGCCTTAAGGTTGAATGCCCGCTCCTGCCGCAGCATCTCTTTGCCCATCTCCAGGAGGTCCTCGTAGGTCAGGCTCAACCCGTAGAAGGCATTGATCAGGGGCGCGATGATTTCGGGGTACTTGTACGAAAACGTGAAGTGGCACAGTCCCGTGGCGTCCAGGGCAGTGTTGACGATCTGGGAGATCCGCGATATGGCCACCTGGCCGACCGGGGAAAGGTGGTCCCCGGCCCCGACGGGGCCGGCGGTATGATCGGCCCCCTGTGGGCTTGTCGCATACGTGACCGCCCATCCCTTCGATGAGCGCGCGGCATGGGCGGCTATGGCCTGGCCCTTTACCGTCGGCACCCGGTCGATCCCGAAGACCTTTGCGGTAACGTCGGCTCCGTTTCCGAGTACGCGCCCCATGAGTGTGTCTTTGGCGATCTCCTCGATGAGCGCCTCGGCCCGCGCGGCATCGCCGAACTGAAACAGGCCGACATCGTTCAGAATGCCGATCGCACAGCCCGTGTCTACCGTATCTATGCCGATGCCGTCACATTTTCTATCCATGCGCGCGACGGCATCGAGGTCCCCGATGCCCAGATTCGAACCGAGGAGCGCCAGCGTCTCGAACTCAAGTCCCGCGGTGACATACCTGCCTTTGGCGTCGTGGAAGATATTGGAACAGCGCACGACGCAGCCGGGCATGCACCCATGTCCCATGGAACCGCCCCTGTCCTTGTTAAGCTCGATGAACCTGTCCGCATTTATGCCACCGACCTTGTCGAACTTTCCCAGCCGGTAGTTGTTCGTTTGAAGGCTGCCCCGGTTATTGTCGACATCCACGAAAGAGGCCGTGCTATGGGTAACGAGCTTCTGGCCATAGGGCGCGTTCTTCATCGCATCGAGGGCACCTTTCACCGCGGCCCTGAAGGCCGGGCCATCGACCGCTTTGCGGAAAGACGTACCCGCGTCGTCGATGACGATGGCCTTGAGCCGCTTCGCGCCCATGATGGCGCCCACGCCTCCCCGTGCCGCGTGCCGGCACGGCCTGCCCCCCACATCGGTCCCGGCCACGGTAGAGTTCGCGTAGCGTCTCTCTCCCGCCGGGCCCGTGATGATGACGGCGATTTCCTGCCCGTATCGCCCGCGGAGCTTCTCACAGGCATCGTAGTTATCGAGACCGAGTATGTCGCCGGCAGGCTCCAGGGTGGAGCCCCGGGAGTCGAGCCTCATTACCTGCCACTGGCTCGCTTTTCCCTCCACCACGATGCCGAGGAACCCGAGCCGACCCAGTTTGTGCCCGAAGGCGCCGCCCACATTGGCCTCTTTGATCCCTCCGGTCAAGGGGCTCTTCCCTCCGACGGAAAGACGGCCGGAGCTTGGGGCCGTTGTCCCCGCGAGCAATCCCGCGGCCACGATAAAGGGATTCCCCCCGGCAAGGGGATGGACCCCCGGAGATGTGTGCTCCGTCATATACCAGTCTATAATGGCCCGCCCGCCCAGCACCTTATCGTCCGGAAGAGGCTCGACGCGCGTTCGCCCTTCAGCCATATCGACCTTCAGAAGATTCATGACATTACTCCTTATCGCCGGCACCGCACTCGCCTTATCCGGCATTTACGGTACCTTTTCCGAGATAGATCTTTCTCACTTCCTCGTCGTTCATCAGGTCCCCGGCCGCGCCCTCCAGCATGATTTCACCCTGGGCGAGGACCAGGCCGCGGTCGGCAAAACGCAGGGCGACATCCGCGTTCTGTTCGACGAGCAAGATCGTGAGAGAAAATTCCTCCCGCAGCTCTTTAAGAATATCGAAGACCCGTCGCACGAGAAGGGGGGCCAGGCCGGCCGACGGCTCATCGAGCAATAACAGCTTGAGATCGCACATGAGCGTGCGTCCGATGGCAAGCATCTGCTTTTCGCCCCCGCTGAGCGAGCCCGCGGGCTGGTTGCGCTTCTTCTCGAGGACAGGAAAATATTTATAGACAATCGGAAGGTTGTCGGTATTGGGCGCCTTGATCCCGCACCTCTGGCCGTAGGCCCCGAGGATCAGATTGTCTTCTACTTTCAAAGAGCCGAACACGTGCATCCCCCCGACGACGTGACCGATGCCGATCCTCACGATCCGCGGTGAGTCCCATCCCGTGATGTCATGCTCCTGGAACGACACGACGCCCGATTTCGGGCGTATCATACCGGCCAGCGACCACAGGAGGGTGGTCTTGCCCGAGCCGTTGGCGCCTATGACCGCAAGGGTCTCGCCGATGCGCACCGAAAACGATATGTCCCGGAGCACGATGAGGCTGCCGTATCCGGCTGTCAGTCCCTGCACGTCAAGAAACACTGCGCACCTCCTGACCCAGGTATGCCCTGATGACCTCCTCGTTCCTGCTCACCCCGTCGGCCGTGTCGAATGCGATGCCGCGGCCGAAATCGAGCACATAGACCATATCCGAGACGGACATCACAAGGGGCATGTTATGCTCCACCAGGACGATAGTCACACCCTGCTCCCGTATACGGCGCAGGAGGACCCCGAGCCTTTCTGCCTCCGCGGTATTCAACCCGGCGGCAGGCTCATCCAAAAGCAGCAGCTCCGGCCTCATGGCCAGGGCACGGCCCAGCTCGATCAGCCTCTGTTCACCGAATGAGAGGCTCTCCACTATATCGAAGGCCCTGCCCGTCAGGCCCAGGAATTCAAGGCTTTCCATGGCGCGATTCCCTATTTCGGCTTCCTCCCTGCGGGCGCGGCCCACGTTGAGGCCGCCCGCGAGGATGCCCGATTCTCCGTCCAGGTGGCACCCTACCATCACATTCTCCACCACGGTCATTCCCTTGAAAAGGTTGGTCAGCTGAAACGTCCTCCCCACTCCCATCCGGGCCATTTCGTGAGGGACCTTGCGTGTGACGTCCACGCCGGCCAGCGTGATGCTCCCTTCCCATGGGGTCAGGAAGCCGTTAATCACATTGAGCAGCGTCGTCTTCCCCGCTCCGTTGGGGCCTATGATCCCCACGATCTGATTGTACTCGACCGAAAAGGAGACCCTGGACAAGGCTTCGGTCCCGCCGTACCTCTTCGAGATGCCGTTCAATTCGAGTATCTTCCCTTCTCCGTGCCCGCGGTCCCGCGGACCCGCCAGGACCGTCGCCGTATCGCGCCCGGGCGCGGGCGGTGACGCCTCGGCCGCAGCGGCGCCGCGTCTCTTTGAAGAGAGGACGGCCGCCAGGCCATCGGGAAAGACAAAGAGGGCGACGATCAGAAGGAGACCGTAGAACCCCATGCTGAAGTCCTGAAAAACGCGGAAAACCTCCGAAAACCCGACCAGGACAATGGACGTCACCAGTGTTCCCCAGATGTTCGCGCCCCCGATGATGACGATGATGAGGAGGGCAAACGAGTAGTCCAGGGTAAAAGATTCCGGGCTGATGAAGGTAATGAAATGTGCGAGCAGGGAGCCGGCGACCGCGCAGACCACCGCGCTGAAGCAGAATACCTTTCCCAGCTCCCACTGTACGTCGATACCCATGGCGCTGGCGGCGGTCTCATTGGTCCGGATCGCGTGGTAGGCGCGTCCCAGCCTCGTCCGTCCCACGTTCTCGGCGAGAAAGACAAAAAGGATGATAAATATCCCGAAAAGGTAGAAGAGCTGCCAATCGTGGCTCAGGACGAACCTGCCCAGACTGAGGTAGGGGATCCCCGGCACCCCCGACACCCCGCCGGTCACGTCCGTCGTGTTCTTTGCCACGAGAAAGACGACTTCCCCCAAACCGAGCGTCCCCATGGCCAGGTAGACCCGGCGCAGCTTCAGGAACGGCACGGAGAAGAGGTACGCGAAGACAGAGGTCGTTCCTGCCGCGATCAACATGGCGAGCCAGGGGTTGAGGCCGGCCCGCACCGTGAGGAGCGCGGAGAGATAAGCCCCGAAGGCGTAAAAGGCCGAATGGCCGAGAGAGACGACCCCCGCATGACCGGTCAGAAGGGTCATGCCCGTAATGCTGATCGCGAACAGCGCCCACACGAGCCCGACCCTCATGAGGAAAGAGCTTTTGATGACCAGGGGGAAGCAGAAGATCATTGCGGCGAGTACGAGGAACGGCCAACGACGCTTTACAAGAGTTGCGATGCCCATCACTAACCCCTTTCTCCCATCAGTCCCTCGGGGCGCAGCTTGAGCACCAGGAGGAGCAGGAGGATCGTGATAAGGTCCTTCAGGTTCGAGGAAATAAATCCTGCCGTAAATACCTCGAAAAACCCGATGATGAGACCACCGACCAATGCCCCCACGGGGCTGCCCATGCCGCCCACCGCGGCCGCCACGAAACCCTTTATGGTGAGGCGGGTCCCTACGGCGTAACTGGTATAAGAAATCGGCGCCGAGGCGATCCCGGCGAGGCCGCCGACCAGCGCCGCGAAGATGAACGAGTAGGTGAAGAGCCTCTTTATGGGGAAACCGGACGCCCTCGCCAGGAGGTGGTTATCGCCGAGGCCGGTCATCGCCCTCCCCGTCCATGTCTTCTTGAAAAAGAGGAGGGTGAGCACCAGTGCCAGGGCGGTCAGGCCGACGATCCAGAGATGCTGCGGAACGATGCTTGCCCCGAAAATGGTGAGAGGGTCGTCTCCCGAAAAAGAGGAGACCGGCAAAGGGTCTTTGCCGAAGAGCATCATCACCGCCGTCTCCAATATCATGGCGATCCCTATGGTGATGATCGACACGTTTAACGAAGAAACTCCCCTCGCGAGCAGGGGGAGCACCACGAGCCACTGCGAAAGCAGCGCGACGACGATACAAACGGCGAGACTGGCCGGTATGGCTATGGCGAGGGGAATGCCCGTATGGTTCAGGAAGGCATATAAGCTGATGCCCCCGATCATGGCTATGCTGCCCTGGTTGAAGTACAACACCTCGGTCGAGCGGTAGATGATGACCAACCCTAAGGCCATGAGCACGTAGATGCTGCCTTCCGTAAGCGCTGAGGCCAACAACTGTAAGGTATATTCGAGCATGTCGATCCTTCCTTCAGGCCCGTCGCCCCCCGGCTAAAAGCAATTGCGCACGGTCCGCCTTTTAGCCGGGTCTCTTCCGTCCCTTTTACGGGTTCAATATCACCTTTATCACATTCTCCGAGCGGCTGCCGAATATGCGATAAGCTTCCACGGCATCCGCCAGCGGCATGCGATGCGTGATGAGAGGGGTGAGATCGAGCTTGCCGCGCCCTATCAGCGACATGAGCCGGGCCATGTGGACGACGTTTGCCCTCCCGGCCCTTATCTGCAATTGCTGGCGCAGTATTTGCCGTATGGACATCTCCTTCGCGAAGGGGAAGACGCCGACTATCGAGATATTTCCGCCGCCTTTCACCGAGCCGAGGCACCCGTCCAGGGTCTCCGCGCTGCCCACCGCCTCGATGGCCACATCGCACCCTTTTCCACCGGTCATCTTCTTGATCTCTTCGGCGGCGTTTGTCCGGGCCGCATTTATCGTCACATCGGCCCCGAGCCTCTTGGCCGCTTCCAGGCGATAGTCGAGGGTGTCGACGGAGACGAGCACGCTGGGACCCCACAGGCGCGCGGCGGCCACGGTGCACAAGCCGACGGGACCCGCGCCGAAGACGGCGACCACGTCTCCCGGCTTGATCGATCCGTATTCGGACGCCATGTAACCCGTCGAAAGGATGTCGCCGACGAAGAGGACCTGTTCCTCGGTCAAGCCATCGGGAATAGGCTCCAGGACCGCGTCGGCAAAGGGGATGCGAAGATATTCTGCGTGGGCCCCTCCGTGTCCGCCCCACTGCGCCCCGTGTCCGAACATCCCGCCGTGCTCGCAGAAGACGAACAGGCCGTCCCTGCACGAGGCGCATTCGCCGCACTGAACCGTGTAAGAAAGGACCACCCGGTCGCCGGGCTTGTATTTCTTGACGTCGGGCCCGACCTCTTCGACCACGCCGGCCCCTTCATGTCCCATGATGCCGTCTTTCTCGAGAACGATCTTGCCTTTCAGGATATTCAGGTCGGACCCGCAGATGGCCGCGTGCGTGATCCTGACTATGGCGTCTTTACCTGCCAGCAGCTTTGGCTTAGGCACCTCTCCCAGTCTTACCGAGCCTTTACCGTCGAAAAGCACCGCTTTCATCTCTTGCCTCCTTCGTCTCGTTGTTCCTTCTTAAGTTCCTATCCGCATCCCTTCCGCGTCGATAGTCCCCGCCCGTGAGAATACCCGGGCGGTTTCCCTCCTCTTTTCTGTTCTTCCGGACGTCACAGGCCTTTGTTCGCGAGGAGGGTCGTCGCTCCCTTCCCTACGCGAGGTTCTCCCGGATGGCCTTGAATTTCTGCGCCACTTCGTCAGTATCGACTATCATGCTGACGATGCCGGCCGATTCTTCGTATACGTCTTCCGGTATTTCCGCTTTCACTTCCGGTTCGAGAATATGGTATATGGGGAGTCCCAACGAGACTCCCGCCAATGGACCTGCAAAGCTCGGGTCACCAACCGTCAATGTTTCCGCTGCGATCTCGGCGCCTTCGATGTCGCTCGCTCCGAGCACAACCACGAGGTCATCCTTCCCCCGCTCATCGACCAGTTTCTTGATCTGTGACTGGCTCTCCATGTCCATCGTGCCTGCGGCTGTTCAGACGAAGCATTCGGTGGTCATGAAGGCTACTTCGGCACCGGCTGCCATCATGCAGCGGGCGATAGCGGGACCGGGGACTCCGTCCCGTTCTCCGATGATAATGACTTTCTTGCCCTTGAACATTTCTTACCTCCTTTCGGCTCGGTTGAATGAGCCAGATTATTTCCTTATGTTAGGGTTTGCCTCGAGCAGGAACGATAAACCGTCCGAGAGCTGAGACATACGGCCTAGGAAGAGACTTCCCTTTGCCACGAACATGGTATTCTTTATACGACCCGCTTTCATATCAAGCGCCGCGTGACCCAGGAACGGCACCGCCGCCGGGATATGGCCCTGAGTGGGTGAAAAACCCGGCATGCCCCGTTGGCGCACGAAATCATCCACCGCAGAGCGGTCGATCTCTTTACGGATCGACGCAAGGGCAGCCATGATCTTGTAGTTGGTGAGCGGCGTGTTGCCGCTGCCCGCGGGCAGGGTGATCTCGGGGTTATGCATCTCCGTGGCGTACTTGTCGATATCGATCATGCGCAGGCCCAACCGGTCGAGAGGCTTCACAATGAGGGACGTCATGATGTCCTGCTGGTTCGAACCGGCGCCGATGTTGTGCTTTCCCACGGAATCGAGGCGGATGACCGGGCTTGCCCCGTCGTCCTTGGTAATCAGGAAGGCGATGCATCCCAGCATGTCCTCGAGGACGGGCATATTATTCTTGAGATGGCCCGAGTATTTCATGCCGATCTTCGCGAGGCATCCGCCGCCGATGACGACGACCCTGTCATAGACGCCCGCCTCGACCTGGGCGGCCGCGTCGACAATCGCATGGATAGGCGCGGCGCAAAAGGCCTTTATATCGTGGCCCGAGGCGTTCACGCAGCGGCACATCTCTCCGATGGCTTTCGAAAGGCTCCCGCCTCCGCGGTTATACCGGTCGCCCACCGCATCTTCCGAGCAGCTCAGGATAAAATCGACATCTCCCGGCTCGATACCTGCCCGTTTGAACAGGTGGCGCATCACGAGTGCGCCTGAAGCCTTCGTGAGGAGGTTCTCCATCAGGACGTGGGCCTTGAGGGTATCGTCCGCGTCGTGGTCCCTCCGCAGACAGCCGACGACCTCTCCATCGAAAAAGAGGGGGAGGGCTGCGTCGTCGTTTATCTTGTCAATAATCTTGCCGATGGCGACACCGCTCCCCAGCTTCGACAGGTCGGCCTCGGAAATAAGGGGATGGGACGCCACCCTGTCCCTGATTCTCCCGATGAATTCGGGAGCGAGCCAGACCAGGTCGAAGTCATCGGCGGCCTTCATCCAGCCGTAAAACTGGTCTTCCGCGAGTATCTCACCGAAGGGGCCGTCCTTCCGTGCGTCCTTCACCTGATGCTCGTACCAGGGTTGGGGGATATCGTGAAGCGCGTCCGGGTGCAGGTTGCCGACAAACACCTGGTTGGGCGGATAGGCCACCGCCTCCTCGAAGCTCCTCACATGGGCATAGATCTTTTTCTCAAGGTCACCGCCGTGTCCGCCCGAAACAGAGATGTCCCTGATCGGTTTCGAGCCGTACCGGACGAAATTGGGGACATGCACAAGCGCATACGCGCACTCTTTCACTACAACAGCCATAGCTTTCACCTCATATGTTTATAACAGCTTTCCGATCTTCTCTTCAATCGCGGCGACGTCCACATCACCGCCGACGCGGTCGACCTCCTTGCCGTCCTTGAACAACAGCAGGGAGGGAAGTCCCATCACTTTCAACTCCATGCAGAGCCTCCTGTTTTTCGGGACCTCCACCTTGGCGAATTTCACCTTTTCGCCGTACTTCTCTTCCAGCGCCTCAAACTGAGGCAGCAGCTTCATGCACGGCACTCACTGGGGGCCCCAAAAGTCGACTATCACCGGCCCCTGGGCCCCGGTCACTTCCTCGCTGAACGTTTCCTTCGTGATCTCCTTCACGGATTTAGCCCTCTCTCTCTTATGAATTAGCCGCCGATCCGGCCCTTTGTCTCTTTGTTATCCGCCGGTTCTCTTGCGAGCGCGTCGAGCGCTTCCAGCACGATCCTGCGCCTGAGCGCCTTTTCCTCGGCGCGCGAGGTGCGGGGGTCGCCGAGCGGACTCGTAATGCCGATTCCCTGCGTTATTCTGTTTGCGCGAATTGTCCTGGCGATAGGCAGAAGGGCCGTGACAAGAACAGCGGGTATGCCCGCCCTCTCGAACTCTTTTTCAAGCACTGCACCGCAGCGCGTGCCCGTGCCTCAGGTCGAGGTGAGGAGCACACCCGAGACGTTGGCCAACGCCAGCTCCCGGGCCATCTCCCTGCCGATGCGGCGGGCGTTGTCCATGGTGGTGGCCACACCGGTGGTCACCAGAAAATCGGGGAAGAGCGACTTGAAGACGCCCTCCCTTTCAAGGTCTTCCATGACGTCGACCGGGAGGAGCCTGTTCGGGTCCTCGTTGACAAAAACCGTATCGAACCCGCGGTGCACGGATTGAAATTCTTCGGCTCCATGTGCGGCCAGGTCCGCAACGCGGTATTTTGCCCAGCGGCTCGCCCTTGCCGATTCGATATTGTCCGGATTTTCCCTCGGGACCAGTCCCCCTTCGGTGACGAGCGCGATGGTCGCTCCCTTCAGGTCGGCAACGGCCGGGGCAGGTGAAACGACGTCGAGGTCGGGCAGGAGGATCTCCGTTCGGAACGGGACCCCTTTCATCTTCTTCAGCAGGAGGTCGACGGCGCGTTCCGCGGCCGACTTCGAAGCCAGCACGTTTTGTTTTATGCCCCGTGGCAGGTAACCCTCCGCCTCCGGTCCCCCGATCGGCTCCCGGCCGAAAAGCCTGATTCCGAGGTCGATCATCTTCGGCATCGCCTTGGGCATCCCTACGGCGGTGTTGCCCGTCTCTATGATGTAGATGCCTTTCCTGTAGAGGTCGACCCCCGGATTTTCGGGGAACATGCCGGTCACCGCGGGCAGGCCGAGCTCGTCCTGCACGCGGCGCGTCATCTCGCCGCACGCGATGCCATACCTGCCCGCGTTGAAGGCGGGGCCGGCGATGAACAGATCGCACGGCCGGGCGCCGATCATGTCGAGCAGTGCCTGGGAGGCGGCTTCCATCTCCTCGGAAAAGTAGTTGTCCCCGCAGAGGACGGTGGCAACCACCCTGCCCCGGTCCTTCAGGATACGGTCGATCAGGAGGCCGGGACCCACGGGTCCGTCTATCACCATGGGGGGCACCCCGGCCTTGTCCTCGCCGCCTATCTGACCGAAAAACTGGTTCACATAATGGATGATACGCAGCATGTCAACGCCCCTCCGTTGTCAGGTGATTAGAGCCGATCTGGCTTATGGCGGTCGCGAGAAAGCGCAGGGGCATGCGAAGCTGCCCGTCCAGGGGACCGGGGAAGTCATGCATGGCGCGACCTCCCACGATCCTGCCCATGGGCAGCAGGTCCACGACGGCGTCGATGTTCCCGACGCTGACCATTGCATCGGCATTGTCGGAGCCGGCCAGAAGGGGCATCTCTCCGGCCCCGTCCGGGCCGAGCCATTCGTTATCGACCAGAACGGTCCTGATGCCCAGTTTTTCGCATTCATCGCAATTCTGCATGAGGTCCACGTCCGTATGGCCCCCGCCCTCCTTCGTGAGGATAACCCCGTCGACGTGGAGCACGTTCTTCAAGAGGTTAGCCGCCATCATGGAGGTGCGCTTGATGTCGGTCATGGAGGTCGGCTCGGGCGTGATGACGACGCCCCCGAAGCACAGCTCCTTGCCGTGGCGTTTGTACAGACCGGCAACGACCGGATGGTTGAGCAGGGAATAGGTGTAATTCTTTATGGCGACGGAGAGGTTATAGTGTCCGCACACGATGGCCCCATCGAGGATTTCATTCGGATGGAGTATAGTCGGATAATAGTGCCGGCTGTTGTCCCCATAGACGAAGGGCTCCCTGGAATCTCCGTGGCTGTGGAGCTGGAACAGGTACCCTACCCGCGGCAGGGACGTTTCCTGCTTCCCCAGATCGAGGTCGAATATCTGCGCCTCGTCCGGCGTCACCCCTTTCGTGGCGGCCGCCAGATAGACCGAAGCCTTGCACCCCGCCTGTTTCAGGGCGAGCCCGTATTCCACGAGCGACGTCCCCGCACCCGGCGCGGTCAGGAGGCAGACATTGTGGGTTTTTGAATAAGGGGTCAAGGGCGCGCCGTTGCCATCCATATCGACGAGGCCGCCAATGAACCCCTGCGCTGCGCCGATCTCGAAGACCGTGGCGCCGCGGAGGACCCTGGTCACACCCTCGCCTGACGGGCCCGGCCACCGGAGCATGCCGGGAAAATAGGACTCCACGCCCGTCTTGATGCGCGGCTCGATGATGTCCAGCACGTTGGTGATCCGGGCATTCTCTCCCGGCCGGACAAGCTCTATATCGATGACGGCGATGCGGTCGTCCGAGGAAAGCTGACGGATCAGCTCGTTCTTATCGATCGAGAGGAGGCCGTCCGAGAACCGGGTCTTTTCGGAGAATCGTATCTCCCTGACATCGAAGTATTCCATTTCAAACTTCATCACGCCTCTCTTTCGGGGTCGTTCGCCGTCTTTACGTTCCGCCTCACCGCGCCTCCAGCAGGTACTGCTCCAGGCCCACCGCCGCCAGGGCGCCGTCGCCCACCGCCGTGGTTATCTGGCGAAGTCTCTTCGTCCTCACGTCTCCCGCGACGAACAGGCCCTTCGTCTTCGAGGCAAGGTCTTCGCCCACCTCAATGAACCCGGCCCTGTCGCGGTCCACGAGGTCTCCCAGGAAAGCGGTTTTCGCCTCGAGACCCACAAACACGAAGACCCCGTCCACCTTGAGTGTGGAGCGCCCGTCCGACTGCGTGTCCCGGAGAAGGACCGACTCCACCTGCCCTTTGCCGATGATCTCCAGGGGCGCCTTGTTCCACAAGAATTCGATGTTCCCTTGCCTGAAAGCCCTTTCCTGAATGACCACCTGCGCCCGAAGCCGGTCTCTCCGATGGACCACGGAAACGCGCCTGCAAAGGTTGGCAAGCGTCATCGCCTCCTGGATCGCGGAATCGCCGCCTCCTATTACCGCCACGTCCTGGTCCTGGAAAAACATGGCGTCGCAGGTGGCGCAATACGAAACGCCCCTTCCCACGAACTCCTTTTCACCGGGGATGCCCAGTTGCTTCCATTCGGTGCCGGCCGCGAGGATGACACCCCTCGTCTCGATCTCGGACTCGCCTGATGTCACCAGAAACCTTCCGTCGTCCTTCCTGGAGACGAGGGACACGTCGAAAAATTCCTTGACCACCAAGCCGAAGCGCTTCGCCTGTTCGGCCATGAGGCGCGTCAGGTCCGCCCCCGATATGCCCTCGGGAAATCCCGGATAATTATCTATCTGCTCGGTCCTGGCCGCCGTTCCGCCGAGGACGCCCCTCTCCACGAGTGCCGCGTCTATGCCTGCGCGTCTGAGGTAAACGCCCGCCGTCAGGCCCGCCGGCCCTCCACCTATGATGACCGCTTCATGGAATTCACTCATAAGACCTTCTTCTGCATTTCGCTACAACCTGCTGACGCATTCTCCCGGACATCACTGCTGCCAATAAAAGACGGTCGGCTCCTTCACCTCTGTTTCGAGGGACTCCAGGGCCTTCATCACGATTTTCCTTCTCAGCTCTTTTTCTCGTCTGGATGAGAGTTCCGGATTGCCCAGGGGATGGGTGATTCCCACGCCGGGTATGATCCTGCGCGCACCCATGATGAGCGCGGTCGGGGTCAGCGCGGTAATCAGGGCCGTTGGAAGGCCCGTCTTTTCGATCTCGTTGGCGATCACTGCACCGCAGCGAGTGCCCGTGCCTCAGGTGGAGGTCAGGATAACGGCCGACACCTGTTGATTTCTCAATTCCTGTGCGATGCTTTCACCGAGCCTGCGGCTGTCGTCGAGCGTGGTGCCGACGCCGGTGGTCGTGTAGAAATAATCGTGTATCTTCGAAAACGTTTCGTCCTCTTTCAGCTCCGTCAGGACATCCACCGGGAGGAGTCTGTTCGGGTCTTCGTTGACATACCGGTTATCCCATCCACGGTCGATGGATTCGAACCGCCCGGCCGGCAATTCGTTCATATCCGCGATACTGTACCTGAGGAACCGGCCGGCCCTCGCGGATTCAAGCCTGTCCGGGTTTCCCGCAGGCACGAGCCCGCCCTCGGTGACAAGGGCAATGACGGTGCCCGAACGCATCCGCGTCCAGGGGATCGCGCGCGATTCGCGGCCCATCGCGGAAGGACTTCCTTCGATCCCCCGATGGCGATCGCGGCCTTCGCGCGACATGCGCGTCAGGGTCTCCAGGACCGTTTCACTGACGAATTCGAGACTGCCCGCGAGGTCAAACGAGTCCTCGACGTGCAGCTCTAGACCTTCGGCAATGTTGATTTTTCTCCATAAGCTATCTCTTTGCGGCACACTATACACGGCCATGCCCGCGCGCCGTTCCGGAAGGGCCGGCACCAAAGGGGTCAGGCCGCCCGAATGCATCGCATCCCCGAAAGGAGAACGGCCGCGCAAAAGGACCTCCTCCAGCGCCTCGTTTCGGGAGGTCTTCGTGACCTCGGCTATCTTTTTCAGGGTGAGGTTTTCCGTCTGGAGCAGCTTGACGACGAGGACCTGCAGGATGTGGCGGTACGCGTACCTGGCCTCTCTTCCGGTATGGGGCGCCGGATCTATCAGGCCGACCTGGTGGTAATAATTGATGGTCCGCTTCCCCGGCACGTCCACCACCTTATGGCGGACCTGCTTCCTGACGAACAGGGGGACCAGCTTCGAAAGATGGGCGAGGAAATCGGACAGACAGATATCTCTTTCATGCGCGAGCGCCGTCAAAGTCCAGAATGTCGCCGAATCCGCTTTCATGCCTGCGCGCCCCTTCTCTACCTCATCTTAACTACTTTCAGTATTTACTGTCAAGATATTTTTTCTATGTGCCGAAGTGCAGGTAGATAACCCCAGTTTCCGTTAAGAATATCATTACATACGGACCGTACTCCTACATAATTGTCTTGACAAGTCGATATGGAGTTTTATAGGCTACGCTCGGCATTGACAATGCGTCGACAAACGGTGAGCGAAGGCGCAGTTAAGCGAGCAGGGACCATAAAAGAAGGACGTCAGACGATCAAGGGAGGTTCCACAAATGTATAGCCGACAAAGAAGAATTGGCCTCGTGCTCAGGGGCGCCGGTGTGTTGGGATTGGCTTTTTCGCTGCTCCTCGCTATAGGAGGAACGAGCGTCAAGGCGGCGGAGCCCATCAAGATAGGCGTCGTCCTGTGCATCACGGGATGGGGAGGACCGCTGGGGACCCCTGGGAAAGAGGCG
This sequence comes from Syntrophaceae bacterium, assembly GCA_003165115.1. Taxonomy (GTDB): domain Bacteria; phylum Desulfobacterota; class Syntrophorhabdia; order Syntrophorhabdales; family WCHB1-27; genus BOG-1155. Next base: position 17,361 of record PLSJ01000150.1, read on the forward strand.
ATAACGATCGCCGCCGAGGATATCAACCGGCGCGGCGGGGTCCTGGGCCGGCAGATCGAGCTGTACTTCGAGGACGACCAGAGCAACCCGACGAATGCCGCCCTGGCGGCCACAAAACTGATCCGCGACAAAAACGTCGCCGCGGTGATAGGCTCGAACCTCACGGTCTTCTGCATGCCCATGCTCCCGATTTTCGAGCGGGAGCAGGTCCCGAACATCTCCCTCGGCGCCGGTCACGAGATTACGGACCCCCTCAGGAAATGGGTGTTCCGCATTCCCCTCACGGATTATCGACTCTCTCCGAGGATGCTCAAGTTTACGGTGGAGACCCTGGGCGCCAAGAGGATCGCGCTTCTCTACAGCACGGACGCCTCCGGCATGATGGGGGCGAAGGGTGTCCTCGACAACGCGCGCAAGTTCGGAGCCACCATCGTCGCCAACGAGAAATTCGACCCCAAAGATACGAACATGATCCCGCAGCTCACGAATATCAAGGCGGCAAACGCCGACGCCATAATACTCTACACCTCCGCGGCCCCCGCCGCCGTTGTCGCCAAAAACTACCAGCAGCTGGGCCTGAAGATGCCGGTCGTCGCGAGCCACGGGGTCCCGACTCCGGAATTTCTGAAGCTGGCCGGGACGATAGTGGAAAACGGGCGCTGGATGCTTTACGGCATGAAGGCCCTGTACGCGGAGCAGCTTCCCTTGAATGAGCCGTGGCGCAAGAACATTTATGATCCCTTCAAGAAGAGCCTCAAGGAAAAGTACGGTAAATCCGACATCACGCCCTTCCACGCAAACGGACACGACGCCATGTACATCTTGGCCGAAGCCTTGAAGATTGCCGGTACCGACGATCGCGCAGCCCTGAGGAACGCCTTGGAAAAGGTAAAGTACAAGGGCCTGCTGAATGCGGAATTCGCCTATACCGCTACCGACCATGACGGACAAACGGGCGAGGCTTACGAGCCGCTGATCAGAAAGGACGGCAAGTGGTGGCCGTATAAGAAGTAACAAGGGATATACCCGCCCGGCCGCGCCCCGCGGCCGGGCGGTCCCGATCGAATACGCCTTTCCGAGGTTGAACTGAAGAAGAATCCTTTGTATAATTGGTCGCAGATGGAAACCCTGTGGCTATTCTGCGCAAACGAGGTCACGAGGGGAGAGCTTCGGCACGGTTCGAGAAATCTCTCCCTGGGAAACGTTGTGGCTATGTGACGCTCTTGATAGGAGGTCGGATGAACCTGAATTGAAACCGTAGACAGAATAGGGCCTGGTACAGGCAATACGAGGGGAACATAGGTCCAAAAAGAAGCAGAATTACCCTGGGCTTGTGCGCGGTCGTTTTCTTCATGGTGTCCATAGCATTCAATACAGGGGTTCGGGCGGCATCGTATCCCGAGCGGACAATTACACTGATCGTTCCCTACGCGCCGGGCGGCGTGACCGACCTCGGAGCGCGGGCCTTCGCCGACGCGCTCCAGCGCGAGCTGAAACAGACGGTTGTCGTGGTGAACAAACCGGGCGGGGGCACGACTATCGGTGGTAACACCATCGCAACGGCAAAACCGGACGGGTACACCCTGGGCTTCCTGCCCACATCGGCGAGTATTCCGGAAGTGTTCACCTATTTCAACGAGGCCCCGTATACAAGCAAAGATTTGAAGCCTGCGGCGCGCGTGCTCGGGCCGGTTCTCGCCATCACGGTGAAAGCGGATTCCCCCTATAACAGTCTCAAGGACCTCGTGGAGGCCGGGAAGAAAGCGAAGACGATGAAGATGGCTACGCACGGGAAGAGTACCCTCGGTTATCTCGTGCTGAGAACAGTGGGCAAAGCGGAGAAGGTGAACTTCACCGATGTCCCTTTTGCCGGCGATTCCCAGATTGTTCCTGCCATTCTCGGCGGACACGTCCCGGTGGGCACCCCGGCTTACCCGGCGATCAAGTCCCTCGTCGATGCGAAACAGCTCAAGGTGTTGGCCCTCTGCCTTGAGAAACGGGCTGACTTTGCGCCCAACGTCCCTACGGTGGCCGAGCTTGGGTATAAGCTTGCCTTTGTCTCCTACCTGGGGATCTTTGCACCGAAGGACACCCCTGACGATATCGTGAAAAAGCTGAGCGATGCGGCACGGAAGATTACCTCGGATGCCGATTTCCGGACAAAACTCAACAATATGGGCACTCAGGTGACTTATCAGGACACCGCCGCCTTCCGGAAGTCGATCTCATCGTACAAAGAAAATATGGCGGCTTTTTTCAAGGAAGAGGGATTGGTGAAATGAGTTTCACTGGAGGAATGGAGGATCTGTGAAGGGCCGTATCGATACAGGCGGTTTCGGATGGGTTATCCTGGGGTCCCTCATCTGTTTTCTTGCCTGGCGGGTCAGGCTCGGCACCTTCAGCGAGCCCGGGCCGGGCTTCATCGCATTCGGAGCGGGTTCTTTCCTCTGCGTAGTCGGCATCATTATGCTTCTCTCCGGTCTTGTTTCCCCGGCAAGCACGGAAGAGAGGGTCCCCTGGGATAGACTCTTCCCCCGGGGGGTGCGATTGAGGCTGGCGTACACGGTATTGCTTCTCTTCCTCTACACGATGTTCCTCGACAAACTGGGCTATGTCATCGGCACCTTCCTGCTGATGTGGGGGCTCTTCCTGAATTGGGAGCGCCCGCGATGGGTGACGAGCATGGTTGCCTCCCTCGTCACGGTCGGCGTCACCTACCTCGTTTTTGAGGTCTGGCTCCACTGCCAGCTTCCCCGAGGAATTCTGCCACTGGGTTGAAGGAGACGAATGAGCTTAGTCCATGACCTCTTCTACGGTTTCGGCATTGCCATGCAGCCCTGGAACCTTCTCGCATGTTTCCTCGGCGTTTTCATCGGAACCCTCGTGGGCGTCCTTCCCGGCATCGGTCCCGTAGGCGCAATGTCCCTACTTCTCCCTATCACCTTCGGCATCTCTCCCGTGACGGGTATCATCATGCTCGCAGGGATTTACTACGGCTCCATGTACGGAGGTTCGACCACCTCCATATTGGTAAATATTCCCGGTGAAGCCGCCTCGGTCGTCACCTGTCTCGACGGACACCAGATGGCGCTGAAAGGACGTGCGGGTCCGGCATTGGGAATAGCGGCCTTCGGCTCCTTCATCGCGGGGACGCTGGGGCTGATCGGCCTTATGTTTCTCGCCAACATACTGGCCCGTGTCGCCGTCATATTCGGCCCGGCGGAATACTTCGCCCTCATGTGGCTCGGGCTTTCCCTCGTCACCTATCTGACCCAGGGGTCGGTTTTGAAAGGGTTGACCATGGCAGGACTCGGCCTCTTCCTGAGCCTTATCGGACAGGATGTGATCACGGGGAAAGTGCGCTTTGCCTTCGGGTTGATGGGGCTTGTGGATGGTGTGGGCCTTGTGCCCCTGGTCATGGGCATGTTCGGCGTTTCAGAGGTCCTTTTGAACCTTGAAAACCTCTACGAAAAGCGTGAGGTCATGAAAACCCGTCTGCGCGAGCTTCTCCCGAATAGGGAGGACTGGAAGAGATCGGCGGCACCTATCGGAAGGGGGACACTTATCGGGTTTTTCCTTGGAATTCTGCCGGGAGGGGGATCGGTGATATCGTCCTTCGTCTCTTACGCCACGGAAAAGAAGCTGTCGAAACATCCCGAGGAGTTTGGGAAAGGTGCGATCGAGGGCGTTGCCGGTCCCGAATCGGCCAATAATGCGGCATCGAGCAGTGGATTCATCCCCCTGTTTTCTCTCGGCATCCCCGCGAACGTCATCATGGCTCTTCTCCTCGGCGCCCTGATGATCCACGGGCTTAGACCCGGGCCTTTGCTCATCACAGAGAATCCCGAGGTCTTTTGGGGTACGGTGGCGAGTATGTACATGGGTAATGTGATGCTCCTCGTCTTGAACCTGCCCCTCATCGGCCTGTGGGTGCAGATACTCAAAGTGCCCTACCGGACGTTGTTCCCATTGATACTGCTTTTCTGCTTTATCGGTGCATACAGCATAAGCGCCAATACGTTTGACCTGTACATAATGCTCGTCTTCGGCATACTGGGCTACGCGTTCCGCAAGATGGGCTACGAACCGGCACCGCTGGTGCTTGCCTTTATCCTGGGACCGATGCTCGAACAGAATCTCCGTCAGGCCCTGATACTTTCTGAAGGCAGCATGGCTGTCTTTGTGACAAGGCCCCTGACCGCCGCACCGCTTTTGGTGTCTCTTATTCTGCTTCTTTCCACCATCCTTCCTTCGCTCAGGAGGAAGAGGAAAGAGGTGATAACGGAAGAGGATTAGGAACGACCAATTGAGCAAACCTTCGATGCTCTCGGGCTGATTATCACCGCGGAGACACCTGGTCGGAGCCGGTGCCTCTCTGCGACAACAGGAGGGTTTTCTTATGAAGCTTCAACTGGATAGGGTGATTATCCGGGATGTACGGTTTGGCGCCACGACCGCCATCCATGACGGCGCACTGCATGTAGATAGAAGCGCGCTTCAATACCTGTTGCTGCAGGATAAAAGGTTTGCCGCGGTCGATATAGAACTTGCCCACCCCGGCGAAAAGTGCCGGATAACCAAAGTCCTCGACGTTATCGAGCCGAGGGCGAAGACCAGCGAGGGGGATGAGGATTTCCCCGGTGCCGTGGGTGGACAGGTGCCCGCGGGCAGAGGGAGCACGTGCGTCCTCGAGGGCGCCGCGGTTGTCCTCAGCGACTACAGGGAGAAGGTCGAGTCGGGCAGGAGCATGGACCCGAACGGAGAAATAATCGATATGTCAGGTCCCGGTGCCGAGGCAGGCCGCTATGGGAAGACCCATAACGTCGTGTTGCTGCCGACCCCGGCCGAAGGGGTGAACACGCACGAATATCTGGCCGCTTCCAAGATCGCCGGATTGATGGCCGCCGCCTACCTCGCGAGGGCAGGGAAAGGCATGACACCGGACCGCACGGAAACGCTGGAGCTTCCCTCGCTGATGGCGACGGATAAAGCCCTGGCCGGTCTCCCAAGGGTCGTCTACATTTTTCAGATCCTCACGACCCAGTTCGACCCGATACCGGGTGAACCCGTTCTTTACGGGATGAACGTGCCCGGCATGGTACCGACATTGCTTCATCCCAACGAAGTGATCGACGGGGCCCTTACCTCTCCCCTTCCGGCATTGAATGTCCAGACCTACCAGGTCCAGAACCACCCGATTATCAAGGAACTCTACGCAAGACATGGAAAGGACCTTTTCTTTGCCGGGGTGATCGCATCGACAGCGCCGAACAACATGGCCGAAATAGAGAGGATGTCGAATATGGCGGCAACCATGGCGCGATATGTGGTGGGAGCACAGGGCGCGATCCTGACCAAGACGGGAGGGGGGGCGCCGGAGCTTACCATGGCGAGAACGGCCCAACGCTGCGAGCGCCTCGGCATAAGGACGACCCTTGCCGTTCTCCATATGGCGGCGGATGTGAGGGGTGAGGTAACCCTGTTCAGCATGCCGGAAGTCGATGCCATCGTCAGCCTCGGGGTCCCCTTCACCCGCGTGACCCTTCCGGCGGTGGAGCGGGTAATAGGAAGACAGCATGCGGTTCCTGGCGCCCCACCGATCGACGGTGAGATAGTGCGGACAGAAAATGGGGTAAGGGGTATCCATTGCCAGTTGGGCAGTTCCCGCATCAGGGCGGTCAAATACTAAGGAGCGGACCCCCGGTGCGTGCCGGATCGGGTTATCGGGCACGACGGTGTCACGCGACCGGAGCGGGGCAAGCCCCCAAGATTTGTGGAGGTGTTGAAATGATAAGAGTGGCTCTGTATCTCAACCAGTTTTTTGGCGGCGTTGGGGGGGAGGATAAAGCGGACCTGGCGCCCCGCCTCACCGAAGAGATCGTCGGTCCCGCCAAGGCCTTCCGCGCCGCCCTGGGCGATCGGGGCGAGGTGGTTGCCACGGTCATTTGCGGCGACAATTACTTCGCCGAGAATATAGAAGGCGCAAGTAAAGAAGTGAAAGAACTGTTGGCTCCCTATCGGCCCGACCTTCTTTTTGCCGGACCCGTGTTCAACGCGGGGCGGTACGGCATCGCCTGCGGAGCCGTCTGCAAAATGGCTCAGACCGACCTCAAGATCCCGGCGATAACCGGCATGTACCGGGAAAACCCTGGGGTGGACCTCTACAGGAAAGACGTCTACATCGTCGAGACCGGGGATACCGCGCGCTCCATGGCTGATGTCGTCAAGAGAATGACGACACTGGCATGGAAGCTCCTTGCGGGTGACAAGATGGGAAACCCGGCCGACGAAGGGTACTTTTCACGAGGTTGGCTGACAAACGAAGCCTCAGAGAAGACAGGGGCAGAAAGGGCCGTGGATATGCTTTTGCACAAGCTGCGGGGAGAGCCTTTTGAGTCGGAAGTTCCGCGGCCGGCATACGACAGGGTGAAGCCCGCCCCCGCCATAAAGGACCTCCGTTCGGCCACGATCGCCCTCGTCACCGATGGCGGACTGGTCCCGAAGGGAAACCCCGACAAGATCGAGGTGACCGCTGCAACGCGCTTCGGTATATACGACATCACGGACAAGGACAGACTCGATCCTAACGGTTACGACGTCAACCATGGCGGCTACGATTCCGTTCTGGTGAGGCAGGATCCGAATCGCCTCGTTCCGGTAGATGTGATGCGGGAGCTGGAGAAAAAGGGAGTCATCGGGACCCTGCATAACCGCTTTTACAGTACCACCGGTCTGGCGTGTATCGTGGAGGTGATGAAAAAGATAGGCCAGGCTATCGCCGAAGACCTCAAGCGGGAAGGCGTCTCGGGCGTTCTCCTGACTTCTACCTGAGGGACGAGCACGCGTTGCGGTGCAACGCTCGCGAAAGAAATAGAAAGGGTCGGGATACCTGCCGCCCATTTGTCCGCCGTCGCCCTGGTGGCCGAAATGGTCGGCTCCAACAGGATCCTGCCTGCGCAAAAAATTGTCAGTCCCCTAGGCAATTCGGCCCTCAAGCCGGAGGACGAAATTCAACTACGCCGGTCTCTTGTCGAAAAGGCGCTCATGACTTTGCAGACTGTGATAGAGGAACAAAAAGTGTTTTCTTAGGCCTGCATTCGGGGTCTGCGACCTACCGTAGCAGGGCAACCATCGTAAAGACCGTTGTCGCCGGAAGCGCAAAGAATCGTGACGTCGTCCTTTTCCTCATTCCGGGCTCACGCGCACTGTGGTCAGCGGCCGAGACCACCGCATCATGCACACATCTACAGAATCGGCGACATTCATCATAAAACGCCTCCTCCAAGCGGCACACGTTTGCCGCGGCTATTGGTTGCCGTCCCGTCGTTTTCTTATCTTCAGGTCTAAAGCGTTTTCCCACACGTAGGGGTCATTGGCGCTAATATACAAGGTGTAACACCGCGGTGTTGATTCCGGCTCGAAGAAGGATCAGGGGCAATCCCCTCCCCACTGCTTCTTCATTCGTCTCCGTATTGCCGCAAGACCGATGAGGCTGGGGGGCAAACAAAAGTACGGCGGCGGGCCGGGGCATACGTTTACCGTACCTGTTTGCATCTTACCCCGTCCCTGCATACCTGCCAGTTATCAACCACCCCATAACATCTTGCGTACCATCCTCATTCATGCCCTGAGTTGCACTGTGTACGATGTCCATACGTCCAGCATACTCTTTCCCCTCGACTCTTTCGAGGATACTCTCCAGTGGGGTGTTGGCGGCGCTGAAAAAGATACCAGTTATGGCGTAGTGGTCCCCCTCCAACAGAAAGTCTTTTCTCCTTGCAGCATTGCCCTGATGGTAAGAGAGAGTGAGGGCATGGCGCCTTTGCCCGAAGCGCACCCCTCTCGCGGCGCCCATTCCTTCCGCAATATCTCCGCTGCCCCCTCCGCAGGCTGTCTTCTTTGAGTTTTTGAGCGTCGCGGCCGTATGACCTTCTGACGGCAAGTTTGCCGAAAAGGGGGATGGGGCGATGGTCAAGCGATGCTTTTTCTGCGGACAGTACTTTACGCCCGATTGCCGGGTAAGGGACCGGCAGAAGTCGTGCCGCCGCCCCGAGTGCAAGAAGGCGCGAAAGAAAAAGGCCCAGGAGGCCTGGTTGGAAAAGAACCAGGGCTACTTCCAGGGGCGCTACCCCTATGTGAAGTTGTGGAGGCAAAAACGAAGGAAGATGATACAAGACAAGATGCCCCCGAAAAAGCCTTACGTGGAGTTTGTTATCCGCATACCGGGAAAGAAGAAAGACATGATACAGACGAGATCCGCCTGAAGCGCGTTGGCGCAAGGACGTTTGCGGCCGATGGGTGCGGATAAGACATGATGCAAGACGAGATGGACCGCGATCCGGCTTCCGCCGTAGACTGCATCCATGGACGACGAAACTCTGAAAATAAAAGTGAGGCTCTTATCCGAGGTCGAGCATTTGAGCATCCGCCAGATCGCCGAGCATTTGGCTATCTCGCGGAAGAGGATCGTGCGGGTCATGGGCGATGCGCCTGTTTGCAAGCGGCCTTCGATCATCGAACCTTACGAGCGGCTAGATCGCCCTCGATCAGCTTTCCGTTCTTCACGGGATAGGTGGTTCTACCCTTGCCGCTGGGGCAGCGCATAGGGTCGCCGGGAAGATACTCTTCGGTGTTAACCAGTATCTTCCTATCCTTGATCGTGTCGAAATGAACAATCCGTTGCCCTTGGCCGCCCACTTCCTCCGATGCCGCAAGCTCAAATTTAGAGCCCTTCTCCAGAAAAACGGCAAGGTACACCTGGTCGTTGTTCCCGCAGCAGAAGCTCCCTATCTCATAGAGGACGGCGATATCTTCTTCACCGTCCCCGTCTAAATCGCCAAAGCAGAACGTTCTTCCGTCCGGATATTCAGTGCCACGGCAGGTGCTTCGAGGGTTCGGCCCACAGCGGTTCGCCTCGTACCAGTCTATATACCGCTTGATATATTTATTGAGCTGGGCCTCCAGGCAGGAGGGACGGCCTGTTGAACCGTCCCTCCTGCCTGGACCGTGGACGCTAAGGGCACCGTAACCATGGCAATTATCGTAAGGACCGTTGCCGCCAGAAGCGCGAGGAATCGTGACATCCTTCTTGTCCTCATCCTCGTTTTTGTGCCCGGCTCGCGCGCACTCTGGCCACGGGCCGAAACCACCGCATCATGCACGTGCTTACAGAATCCGGCGACGTTCATCTAAACTTACCTCCTCCGGGCGGCACGCTTCCGCCCGCGGCTATTGGTTGTTGCCCCGTTGTTTTCTAATCTTCAGGGCCTGCATCGCCCTGTCATACGTGGTGTCAAAATAGCCGCCTACATTGGGATCATGCCAGTTGCCCTTGAGATAGTCGCCCACTCCTTTCGCATGGGCGTTCTGGCCTTGGTTCCATTTGCCGTAGGCGATCTGCTTTTGGTCATATCCCTTCACGTTCGGGTCACTGGCGATCTCGCCGGCCCTGTCCCAAATGCTGGGGACCCATGCGCCCATCACCTTTGTCTGCGCGTCAGGGTCGTTCCTGGCCTTGTCGGCATTATCAATGTCCGGATCGTACTGCTTATTGTAGTGCTTCACCGCATCTCCCCACGTTTCCCGCTTGAACTGACCGAGGCCGTACTCGTCCGAGCCTTTTGCACTGCCCTTGGCGTTCGGGTCGAAGCCCGACTCAAGCCCTATGGTGGCAATGCCGAAGGCCTTTTGCTCGTCCGTAAGCCCCATCTTGTCCCATGTGCGTTCCGCTTTCTCGATGGTCGCGTTCTTCTGGTCCTCGGTAACATTGCCAATGCCCTGTCCTTTCTTGGTCTGGATGGTTTCCCAATCGCTCTCCGGCATATCCCTTACCTCCTCTCAAGTTTGTATTCGACTATCTTGGGAAGCGGCTCATCCGAGTGCCTGTGGAACGCCGCGTCCCATTTGTCGACGTCTTTAAGAATATCCACGATGTAGCGTCGACCCTTAATATCTGTTAACTCCGCCGCTATACCGGGGAGGTCGAGCTGCCCTGCGAGAAAACCGTGGATGTAGTAAGCAGCCGGTCTCACGCCGGCCTTACGCACGTCCCTGACGCTGTCGAAGAGGGGCTTGTAGATTTCGGGACCGAGGGCCAGTTGCAGGACGGCGGTCCCTTCTTCGGGAGCCCCTTTGTCAGGGGGCGCCACGATCCTGAAATAGATGTTGAAGTCCTCGTAATCGGCCGGGTCGAGCCCGTTCTCATTGTAGAACCCGGCGAGATCGGGACTGGGGAAATCCAGGTGGACCTTTATCCTTATTAACGGCCGGCTGCGGTCGTCCTTGTCCCTGATCGTCCATACGGGTGTTTTGTCGGTTCCGTAAATCGTGGCTTTGTGGCCATATGCGGGCTCGCCGGGATAGTCGGACGTGAATACGAACTGGTGGTCCGCGACNNGAACGGGTCCGCGGTCATATCGCAGAGCTTCACCGAATCCTTGCCATACTTGAAAAGGTACATGGAGCTATTGTGGGACGACCCAAAGGCAAATCCGTCCACGATGAAATAGTCGCCGGTGAGGCCGTACCGGGCGTCAGTGACCGGTTCGTCCAGCTCGTCGATGATGTAGAATCTGCCGTCGTCCAGCAAGAAGCCGTACCGGGGTGTCGGCATGTCATCTCCCCGAATCATGTAGGCATAGGCCGCAAATGTCATATTCGTCCCCGGCAGCCTGAAAACCATATCCTTACGGACATCATCGACCACCGGCTCCCAACGCGATCCGACCCTTTCCATCTGGAAGCCTTCCGGGACCTTCTGATGCGGCGGTTTCTGCCCGGAAGAGAGGGGGGCCGGCGCCACTTCGGACAGCTCATCCTTGATGGTCCCGCCGAAGGTAGGGGCGCAGGCCACGGCGCCGACAACAAGCCAGAGCGACAAGCCTATCGGTAATCTCGTCAATGGATGTTTGAATGCTCTCGCCTTCATTCTCGATGTCCTCCTTCTACTCTATTCATAAAGACTATCCCTTTGGCACATTTCTTCCTTATGCACGGATGTCGGTCCTCGTTATGCCCACAGTTTCCCATTACCCACAGTTCTTGTCAAAGTGACAACCAGGGGTGACATGGAGGGGTGACA
>PLSJ01000327.1 GCA_003165115.1 Syntrophaceae bacterium
AGTTTCCAAATGCGTTTGCCCTGGTTACTTGATCGTTTTACTTGACAATAATCCCTAGACGGATTATTGTGTTGACATGTGGTCTGACTCCCGCATGCCGAGACGTCGTTGCCGGGGCTTCTTCGTGACGGCCCTGATCGTTTCCTTTATCTTTATGGGAAGCGGGTTGGCCGGCGCGAGCCAGCACATGTGCCGGGCCCTCGCGGGCGGCGGACATCCCGCCGGCGCGGCCGGATGCTGCTGCGGCGCCGGCGAAAAATGCGGCGCCACATGCGCGGGAGTAGCGGCGGGATGCGTGGAGCGGGCGCAAGGCGTTGCCCTCGTCTCCGTGTCGAACGCCGAAAGCCCCGCGTTGCAGATGGTCCCGGCGCTCGCCGGCACAGCCCTTCCCGGCCTCAAGGGCGGCCACGCCGCCGTGTTCGTTATTGAGCATCAGGTCGTCCACACCGTAATTCCGACCCTCCTCTGTTGATCCTCCGACCCCCGGCAATTTCCGGCCGGGATTAATCCGATTGTCTCATTGACGACGTTTCGTGCTTTGCCGACGGGTCTGCCCGACCACGCCCGGACCCTTTGTGTGGCTTCGGCGCGCCGAAAGAGCGGATGTCTCCCAAAGACGAGGGGTTTTCGGGCGCGGGGGGAACTATATTTCGCTAGGAAGCGGATTCGGCACCAGCCTCACGAAGCCGGCAAAACGGACGGTCTCATGGAACGAATACCACATAAGCGAAACATGGAGGAGGTAACGTATGCGTAAGTTGGCACTACTGGTGACCGTGCTTTTGTTGACGGCCGCCGTCGTCTCCACGGCCGGAGCCACGGCGAGGAAGGCCGGAGACTACACGGTGGACGTGACGATGGACAGGAACCCCCCGGTAATGGGGAAGAATACCATGGATGTGGTCGTGAAAGACAAGACGGGCAAAGCGGTGACCGACGCGCGGGTGACGGTGGAGTACTCCATGCCCGGAATGCCGGGGATGCCCGCCATGAATTATAAGTCCGACGCGGCGCTCAAGGGCGAGACCTACAGGGCGGTGATCTCGCCTTCCATGGCGGGGTCGTGGAACGTGGCGGTCAAGGTGGCGCGCGGCGGCAAGACCGATACCGCGAGGCTCACCATAGACGTGAAATAGAGTGTTGCGGGAGGTGCCTATGTCGTTCATTGCGCGCCTGATGCGCCGCCGCGCCGCCGCTCTTGTAAGCCTTCTCGCGCTCCTGGGCTCGCTGCTGCCGGTCGCGGCCTTTTGCGCCGGCGAGACGGTGAGTCTCGACGAGCTGATCGCCGAGGGCCTGAGGAACAGCCCCGAGATACTCGCGGCCCAGGCGAGGGCGGAGGCGGCGGGGTACCGCATACCCCAGGCGATGAGCCTGCCGGACCCCATGTTCATGTTCGGCTACCAGAACGAAGGGTTCCAGAGGTTGACGCTGGGCAATGCGGACGCCTCCCAGTCGATGGGCATGTCCAACCTCTCCCAGATGTTCCCTTTTTGGGGGAAGCGGGCGTTGAAGGGGGAAATGGCGGCGCGGGACGCCGAGAGCCTCAAGGCCCTGTATACCGCGGGGAAGCTGAGGGTGGTCGCGCAGATAAAGGTGGTTTTCTACGACCTCTTTCTCGCCTACAAGACCCTCGATATCCTGAAAGAGAGGACCGAACTGTTTTCCAGGATCGAGGACGCCGCGCAAAGCAGGTACGCGTCGGGGACGGGCATGCAGCAAGAGGTCATCATGGCGCAGACGGAGAAGTACATGATCCTGGAGAAGGAGGAGATGCAGCGGCAGCGCGTGCAGGCGCTCCAGGGTATGCTCAACGCGGCCGTGGGAAGGCGCGCGGACGCGCCCCTGGGGCGGCCGGCCCTGCCCGCGGCCACCCCCTTCGGCGTGACCCTGGAAGAGATGATAGACATGGCGGGTGAGCATTCGCCCGAGGTGAAGTCGAAGCAGAAGATGGTCGAGGGGGCCGAGGCGAAGGTAAAGATGGCGAAGAAGGAGTACTACCCCGACGTGACGGTGGGCGCGAGCTATTTCCCCAGGACGGGCGGTTTGGTCGACATGTGGAACCTCACGTTTACGGTCAACCTGCCCATCTACTACAGGACGAAGCAGAGGCAGGCCCTGGCCGAGGCGCAGGCGGGCCTGTCGGAGGCCAGGAGGGAGCTTGCGGCGACGGAGCTGATGCATCGCGTCCGGCGTGAGGGAGAGCTTCTCCATGGTGCAGGCGGCGGACAGGCTCACGAAGCTCTATAAGGAAGGGCTGATCCCGAAGACGAACCAGGATGTCCAGCTCTCCTTTTCCAGCTACGTGACGGGGAGGGTCGACGCCCTCACCGCGATCACGAGGATCAAGAACCTGCTCGACTATGACCTGCTCTACTGGAGCCAGCTCGTCGAGAGGGAAAAGGCGATAGCCCGGCTCCACGCCTTCGCGGGCACCGACGGGACGGCGCAAGGCGGGCAGGCGGCCGCGGGGAGGCCCGCGGAAGGAGAAGGGCAATGACGAAGCGGACGATGGCGCTCGCGGCCGCGGCCGTTGCAATAGCGCTTATACTCTATCTCTCGTGGTCCGCCCTTTCGCGAAAGGGACCGGCGCGGCCCGTTTCCGGCCCTCCGGCCGTGGCCCAGGAAAAGCCGGGCTCCATGGCGGGGATGCCGGGGATGGCCGCCGAAAAACCGCAAGGCCAGGGCGCGCAGCCCGGGGCGGCCGGGACGGAGGAAGCCCCGACGGTCGAGATCCCGCCGGATAAGCAGAAGCTGATCGGCGTGAAGGTGGCGACCGCGCGGATGCTGCCCCTCACCAAGACCATCCGGACCGTCGGTCTCGTGGAGTACGACCAGAGGCGGCTCAACACGATCAATACGAAGGTCGAGGGCTGGGTCGAAAAGCTCTACGTCAATTTTACCGGCACCTACGTGAAGAAGGGCGACCCCGTCGCCGACATCTACAGCCCGGAGCTGTGGGCGACCCAGCAGGAATTCATCAACCTCGTGAAATGGGCAAAAGGGGCGGGGGCGAAGGAGAGCGCCGCGGGGCGGACCGGTGATGCCCAGGGCGTGCCCGACGTATCCGCCATGATCGACCGGGACGCGCGATCGCTCGTCGAGGCGGCGCGCCAGCGGCTTAAGCTCTTCGATATCAGCGACGCGCAGATTAAAAAGATCGAGGAGAGCGAGAAGCCGGTCCGCGACCTCACCGTCTACAGCCCGTACAGCGGCTATGTCCTGCAAAAGAACGTGAACCAGGGCACGCGCGTGATGCCGGGGGCCGACCTGCTGGACGTGGCCGACCTCTCCACCGTCTGGATCACGGCCGACATCTACGAGTTCGAGGCGCCCCTGGTCAAGGTGGGAGATACGGCCGCGGTGCAGTTGAGCTATTTCCCCGGAAAACAGTTCGAGGCGAAGATCGACTATCTCTATCCCACGCTCCAGGGGGAAACGAGAACGCTCAAGGCGCGGTTCACCATGCCCAACGAAGGGGGACGCCTCAAGCCCCAGATGTTCGTCAACGTGGAGATGAAGATAAACCTCGGCCGCAGGCTCGTGGTTCCCACGGATGCGGTCATCGACACGGGCCTGCGGCAGATCGCCTACGTCGACAAAGGGGACGGCCTGTTCGAGCCGAGGGAGGTAGTGACGGGCGTGCGGACGGATAACCTGGTGGAGATCACCGCGGGGCTGAAGGCAGGCGACAAGGTGTCGTCTTCGGCCAATTTCCTCATCGACTCAGAATCCAAGCTGAAAGGCGTCGAGCCGATGCCGATGAAGGCACCGGTGGGACGGACGACTACCGGCGGGCGCGCAAAATGATCGCCAGGATAATCGAGTTCAGTGCCAGGAACAAGTTTGTCGTCTTCCTCTTCGTCTTTTTCGCCCTCGCCTGGGGTTACTATGCCATCGGGCATATACCCCTCGACGCGATCCCGGACCTCTCCGACACCCAGGTCATCATCTATACCGAATGGACGGGCAGGAGCCCGGACCTCGTCGAGGACCAGGTCACCTATCCCATTTCCTCCACGCTGCTCGCGGCCCCGAGGGTCCAGGCCGTCCGGGGCTTTTCCTACCTGGGCAGCTCCTTCATCTACGTGATCTTCGAGGAGGGCACCGACATCTACTGGGCGAGGAGCAGGGTGCTCGAATACCTCCAGGCGGTGAGGAACAAGCTCCCCAGCGACGTCAACCCCGTGCTCGGGCCGGATGCGACGAGCCTGGGCTGGGGGTTCTCCTACGCGGTCGTCGACGACAGGGGGAACCTCGACCTCTCGCAGCTCCGCTCCCTCCAGGACTGGAACCTGAAGCTCGCCCTTGAGAGCGTCCCCGGCGTGTCGCAGGTGGCGAGCGTCGGCGGGTTCGTCAAGCAGTACCAGGTCACCGTCGACCCGAACCGGCTCCTCGGCTACAACATACCGATCACGAAGGTGATGGAGGCGGTGCGGAAGAGCAACCTCGACGTGGAAGGGCGGGTGATCGAGTTCTCCGGCGTGGAGTACATGGTCCGGGGCAGGGGCTACATCAAGCGCATCGAGGACCTGGAGAACATCTCCGTGGGCGCGACGGCCTCGGGCACCCCCATCTATCTGAAAGATGTGGGAACCGTCCGGCTTGGCCCGGAGATACGCAGGGGCGCCGCCGAGGTGGACGGCAAGGGCGAGGTGGCCGCCGGCATCGTCATCGTCCGCTTCGGCGAAAACGTGTTGAACGTGATCGACCGCGTCAAGGAGAAGATCAGGACCGATATCGCGCCGTCGCTGCCGAAAGGCGTCAGGGTCGTCACCACCTACGACCGGTCCGACCTGATCAACCGCTCGATCTCGACCCTGAAAGAGGAGATCGTCAAACTCGCCATCGCGGTGAGCGTGGTCTGCGTCGTCTTCCTCTTCCACCTGCCGAGTGCGCTCGTGGTCATCCTCACGCTGCCCGTCGCCATCATCATGAGCTTCATCCTCATGTTCTATCTCGGGGTCACGTCGAATATCATGAGCCTTTCGGGCATCGCCATCGCCATAGGCGCAATGGTGGACGCCTCCATCATCATGGTGGAGAACGCCCACAAGAAGCTTGAGGAATGGGAGGAGCGAGGCTCGCCCGGGGCCAGGACGGACGTCATCATCCAGGCGGCCCAGGAGGTAGGCCCGTCGCTCTTCTTCTCGCTCCTCGTCATCACCGTCGGCTTCCTCCCGGTCTTCACGCTCCAGGCCCAGGCGGGCAGACTCTTCAAGCCCCTGGCTTACACGAAGACCTTCGCCATGCTCTTCTCTTCTTTCCTCGCGGTGACGCTGACGCCCGTCCTGATGACGCTCTTTATCAGAGGGCGGATAAGGTCGGAGGAGAAAAACCCGGTGAGCCGCTTCCTGCGGTGGGTCTACGCACCCGTCGCGGGGTTCGCGCTCCGCTTCAAGAAAACGGTCATCTTTTTGGGCATCGTCACCCTCGCCGTCACGGTCTTTCCCTATACGCGGCTCGGAAACGAGTTCATGCCGCCCCTGTACGAAGGCACGCTCTTCTACATGCCCGTGACCGCGCCCGCGGCCTCCATATCGGTCGCCACCGACCTTTTGCAGATGCAGGACAAGATCCTCATGGGGATACCGGAGGTGGCGAGCGTCTTCGGCAAGGCGGGGAGGGCCGAGACTGCCACCGACCCCGCGCCCCTGGAGATGTTCGAGACCGTGGTCAACCTGAAGCCCGAATCGGCCTGGCGGCCGGGCATGACCGTGGAGAAGCTGAAAGACGAGATGAACGACGCCCTGACCATCCCCGGCGTCTCCAATTCCTTCACGATGCCCATAAAGGCGAGGATCGACATGCTCGCGACCGGGATCAGGACCCCCGTGGGCATCAAGGTCCTGGGTCCCAACCTGGAGGAGATGGAAAAGATAGGGCTCCAGATCGAGCAGCGCCTGAAGCCCCTGCCCGGCACGAGGAGCGTCTACGCGGAGCGGGTGACGACGGGCTATTTCCTCGACATAAGCGTGAGAAGAGAGGAGGCGGCCCGCTACGGGCTTTCGGTCCAGGACGTCCAGGAGGTGATCGAGTCCGCCATCGGCGGCATGAACCTGACCACCACCATCGAGGGCAGGGAGCGCTACCCCGTGAACGTCCGCTACGCCAGGGAGCTGCGGGGCGACATCGACCAACTGAAGCGGGTGCTCGTGCCCGCCGCGCCCATGGGGAGTCCCGCACCGGCCGCCCCGGCGGGCGGCGTCATGGGCGCGGGGCAATCGCAGCCGGGGACCGCAGGTCCGCAATCGGTCCGCGTGCCGCTGGCCGAGCTCGCCGACATCAAGGTCGTGCGCGGGCCGACGAACATCAAGAGCGAGGAAGGGCTGCTCGCGGAATACGTCTACGTCGATTTCTCGGGGAAGGACGTGGGCGGTTACGTGGACGAGGCGAAGAAGGCGGTCGCCTCCTTAAAGATACCGGAGGGCTACCGGCTCGAATGGAGCGGGGAATACGAGTACCTGATGAAGACCCGCGAGCGCCTGAAGCTCGTCATCCCCCTGACCCTGCTCATCATCTTCGTGCTTATCTATTTCAACACGAAATCGGTCGCGAAGACGATCATCGTGCTCCTCGCGGTGCCCTTCTCCCTCGTCGGCTCGTTCTGGTTGCTCTATCTCCTGGGCTACAACATGAGCATCGCCGTCTGGGTCGGGATCATCGCGCTGGCGGGGCTGGACGCGGAGACCGGCGTCGTGATGCTCCTCTACCTGGAGCTTGCCCATGAGGAATGGGAGCGGAAAGGCATGCTGAATAAGCTTTCCGACCTGAAGGACGCGGTGATGCACGGCGCGGTCAAGAGGATACGCCCCAAGGTGATGACCGTGGGCGTGATCCTGGCCGGCCTCATCCCCGTCATGTTCAGCCATGGGGCCGGCTCCGACGTCATGAAGAGGATCGCCGCCCCCATGGTGGGCGGCGTGGTTACCTCGACCATCCTGGAGCTGGTCATCTACCCCGCGATCTACATGCTGTGGAAGGGCAGGGGCATGAAGGACCCTAGTTCCTCCGCCGGGGCGGGTCTGCCGCCTGCGTCACCGTGAGCATGTGCCCGGCGATCGTGATGCTGCCGGTCCTGGCCGCTCCCGTGTTTGCGGCCACCCGGTAGGAGACGGACCCCGTGCCCGTGCCGCTGCCCCGCGAGGTGACCGCGATCCACGGATTGTTGGCGACGGCGGTCCAGGCACACGATGACGACGAAGTGGCCACGCTGACGCTGCCGCTCCCGCCGGAGGGCCCGAATGAGGCGCCCGCCGGGTTGAGAGAGAACGTGCACGCGGTCGGCTTGTGCTGGTACGGGCCGATGTCCCAGGGACCGGAGGAAGGCCGCGCATTGCCGTCAAAGTCCTTGCTTACCTCGGGGATGGCCTGGTTGTTGATGACCACGCCCTTCCCGATCAGGCTGCTTGCCGCGGCCAGATGGTAGTCGTGCGCGGCCGGGTTGACGAAGTCGGCGAACCTGTTGTCGACGCTGCACACGGAATGGGCGTCCTGCCTGTGGTTCTTGTACCAGTTCCTCGTCACGGATCCGGGCGCGTCCGTCGAATTATAGTAGTATGGCTCGAATATCTCCGCCCCGTCCCAACTGATGCAGGTGGACTGGTTGCCCTGCTCGAAGTCGTTGTAGTCGGACGTCAGCGCCAGGGACTCGGTGTGATGGGTCCATAGGTCCCACGGGTAGGTGGCGTAGCCGGTCCTGTCGTTCCTGTAGAATATGGTGTTCTTTATATCGACGACCGTGCTCCTGTGCGTGAACGTGGGGGCGTCTATGTAGATGCCCCAGGCGTTGCCCGTGGTCAGGCAGTTGTAGACGTGGGCCGAGGGGCCCTGGTAGATGATCCAGCCCGCCCCGTTCGTCCAGGAGATGCAGTTGACGTACCAGAAGTTGGCCGTCCCCGTGATGTCGTCGAGGTTGCACGAGAAGCCGTTCGAGTTGTTGTAGGATTCGCAGTCGACGTACTTGATGTTGTTCGTGACGACCGAGGGCGGGCTTCCCACGACGCCCGTGTCGTAGCCGTTGCCCTTGTTGTCGTGGGAGACGCAGCCCAGGAAGGTAATGTTCGTGCTGTTCGTCGCCCAGAAGCCGATCCACGTATTCGTGCCTCCGGGGCTCGTGCCCGGCACGTCCCCGTTGTTGTAGGATTCGCAGTCGGCGACCGTGCCGTTCGAGCAGCCGTAGGTGTTGTCGCCTATCATGAAGCCGCCGGAGTAGGGGCCGTTCTGATGGTTGCCGTCGATCTCGACATTCTGGAAGAGGAAGCTGTCGTTCCGCTGGACGTTCACGTTGAATTCCACGTTGTTGAAGAGCTTCACGTTCGCCACGGAAAGTCCGGTCATCTTGCTGCTCTCGCTCGTGCCCGTCCCCTGGAAGCCCCTGGCCTTGGAATTCTGTATGACGATGCCGCCCGGCGTTGCCCCGTCGATGTGCACGTAGTTGCGCTGCCAGACGAACACCAGCGGCTCGAAGAGCGCCAGCGTCTGGGAGGTGCCGTCGAACGTGACGGCCCCCGTCCCCCACGTGCTGTCCCTCATGATGGTGACGGGCGCCGACGACGTGCCGTTCCGGTACCAGTCTGCACTCACCAAAAGCCTGTTCGTGATGGTCGTGCCCGAGCGCACCCTGACCGTGTCGCCCGCGTTGATGACTACCCAGCCGGAAGCGGCGACGAACCCGGAATCGTCGTTCTTGTACGTGCCGGGGATGTGCTGCCACGCCTGCGCCCGCGTCAGGCCCGTGTTGCTGTCCGCGCCCGAGAGAGGGTCCACGTAGTATGTCGCGGCCGACAGGCCGCCGGGCACGAGCAGCAAGGTCCCCCAGACGACGAGCGCGCCCACGCACAGAAAAAGACGGCTTCTTGACAGCATGACCCCTCCCTGCGAGTTGAAAGTGCCGGTTAAAAAGTGGAAAGTGCCTGGTATAGAGTGCCGTGCGCCGCGTTGAAAAGCGAAAAGTGCCGGGTGCCGCGTGGGAAGGGCCACTCGTCACCCTCGCCGGTCACGCCCCTTCATCAAGAATCTGGGTACGCTTCGATTTTTTGTCAACCGCCGGAAGGTCAGTGCCTTCCCGGGGCTTGCGGCAATAAGGAGAAGGTTTAATAAAGAGGCGTTATTGGCTCGACATCGTGGGCAGGGTCGGCAATCGGCCCTGCCCCTATTTTGCATCCCGCTGATTGCGCGGGGAAGGATGCAGCTTATATCGATAAGACTATGCCGCCTTCCGTCCCCGTTGCTCCTTCTGGCCGATGAAGCCCAGCAGGTCGGCATTGACCTGATCTTTCAGCGTCGTGCACATGCCGTGGGGTGCGCCCTTATAGACCTTGAGCGTCGCGTCTTTGACTATCTTTGACGAGAGAAGGGCCGACGCGCCGATAGGCACGATCTGGTCGTCGTCGCCATGCAGGATCAGGGTAGGCACGTCGAATTTCTTGAGGTC
>PLSJ01000499.1 GCA_003165115.1 Syntrophaceae bacterium
TGATTTTCTCTCAGGATGCATAGGGTTCCATGTAAGGGCTCGGGTCGCCCCTCGAACGGGTTTTCACGCGAGACATACCCGCTGTCATTCCGATGCCGGCTTCAGAACAAGCCCGGCCAAGGGGGGCAGACTGAGAATGAGAGAATAAGGTCGGCCGTGCCACGAGAGGGCTTCCGTCTCTTGCCCTCCGAGATTGCCCACATTGCTCCCTCCGTAGATCTCGGAATCGCTGTTGAGGAGCTCCCTGTAGAAGCCCGGTTCAGGGACGCCGATCCGGTAGCCGTGCCTTGGCACAGGGGTAAAATTGAAGACGAGGACGAGGAAATCGTCTCTGTCCCTGGCCCTCCTGATAAAGGCCACGACGCTTTGTTCGTAATCACCGAAGTCGATCCATTCGAAACCTTCGCGAGTGAAATCCAGTTCGTGGAAGGCAGGCTCCTGCCGGTACACGGTGTTGAGGTCTTTGACGAAGGTCTGAAGCGTCTCATGAGGTTTTTCCTGCAAGAGATGCCAATCGAGGCTCGTGTTTGAATTCCATTCCGACCACTGGCCGAACTCTCCGCCCATNNGAGCGTACATGTAGGCAAAGAGGAGCCGGAGGTTTGCGAACTTTCGCCACAGATCGCCGGGCATCTTGTCAAGAAGCGACCGCTTCCCGTAGACAACCTCATCGTGAGACAGGACCAGGACGAAATTCTCCGTGAACGCGTAGAGCAGTGCGAAGGTAAGGCTCTTCTGATGATACTTGCGGAATAACGGATCGCAGGAGAAGTACTCCAAAATGTCGTGCATCCATCCCATGTTCCATTTCATGTCGAACCCGAGGCCGCCGAGGTACGTAGGGCGGGAGACCGCGGGCCAGGCAGTTGATTCTTCCGCAATGGTAAGAATACCGGGATAGCGACCGTGGACTACTTCATTAAATCGTTTGATGAAGACAACGGCCTCGAGATTTTCGTTCCGTCCGAACCGGTTCGGGATCCATTCTCCGGATTTCCTCGAATAGTCGAGGTAAAGCATGGAGGCTACTGCATCAACGCGCAATCCGTCTATGTGATACTTGTCGAGCCAGAAAAGGGCGTTGGAGATGAGGAAACCGACCACCTCAGTTCTTCCATAGTTAAATATGAGTGTCCCCCATTCTTTGTCCTCTCCCTTCATGGGGTTCTCATGCTCATACAGGGCGGTACCGTCAAAAAAGGCGAGACCGTGGGCATCCTTCGGGAAATGGGCCGGGACCCAGTCCGCGAGGACGCCGATGCCCGCCTGATGGAGCTTATCCACCAGGTACATGAAATCGTCAGGGGTACCGTACCGGCTGGTCACCGAAAAGTATCCCGTCACCTGATATCCCCAGGACTCGTCGAGCGGGTGCTCACATACCGGGAGGAATTCCACGTGGCTATACCCCATCTCTTTAACATAAGGGACAAGGGAATCCGCAAGCTCACGATAGGTGAGCCACCTTCCGTCTTCTTCGGGACGCCGACGCCACGACCCCAGATGGACCTCGTAGATGGAAACAGGACCCTCGAACCAGTTTCTGCCCGGCCTTGCGTCCATCCACTCTTTGTCGGACCATTGGTATTTGTCCAGGTTCCACACGACGGAGGCGCTTTTGGACCGCACTTCAGAAAAGAAGGCATAAGGATCGGCCTTCAGGGCAAGGTAACCCTTGTACCGCGACTTCACCTCAAACTTGTAAACCGCGCCTTGACGAAGACCGGGGATGAATATCTCCCACACACCTGTCGATCCGCGGACGCGCATCATGTGTCTCCGTCCATCCCACTGGTTGAAGTCCCCGACGACGCTTACCCTGATGGCATTTGGCGCCCATACGGCAAAGAGCACGCCCTCCACGCCGTTGAATGTCAGCTCGTGGGCGCCCAGTTTTTCGTATTGATCGTTATTGGTGCCTTCCGCGACGAGATAAAGGTCGACATCGGATAACACGGGCATAAAGGAATAGGGGTCAGCAAAGACGATGGTCTTACCGCTCTCGTCGGTTTTCTTCAAGCGGTACGGGAATACCCTATCCTGACCCTCCACGGCTGCCTCGAAGAAACCGTCCCGGTGAAGCCTCTTCATGGGGTATTGTTCGTTGGTTTCGAGGTCTATGACGGCAACCTCGGCTGCACCCGGAAGGAAGGCGCGAATAGCGACGGATTCTTTGTTGCCGGTCCTTACAATGTGGGCCCCGAGAATCGCGAAAGGGTCCGCATGGGCAGAGTTCACTATCTGTTCGATTTCCTTCTTTTCCGGCATGTTACCTCTCGTTGAGTCTTTCTACAAATTATCATGCTTTCGTCCCTGGTCCGCAACCTCCCAGAACCATAGATGACACGCTATAAACACTATCCCGGAGGGTTTTGCGGCCCGTACCGGGCGCCTTCATTTTGTTCCGTCCGAAAGGCGCCCCTTTCTTTCCGCACGTCTCTTTACCAAAACGCAACATGACCGATGTCGCCGTCGGTAGCCTCGATATGATAGCCGGTCACTAATCTACTGTTTCCATCTATCAAAAGTATCTATGAATAATCTATGGTTTCTCTGCCGTCTGTGCAGACCGTGGGGAGGTAGTTATGGGAAAGGCTTCTGCGGCTATCGTTTTTTTGCCGGCTGCTCTGGTTGTCCTAGGAGCACGCCAGACCCCCACGAGGATTCGGGCGTAAAGTGAGGAAAATGGCAGACGGAACACCTCCGTCGTATTACGTTGAAAGGGGAGTTCGGACCATCAACCAAGAAAAACAGGGAGGACGATGAATGGCCGGGATTTTCATAGTGCGTCGAAGATCGTGATCCTGGTATTCCGGCAATACGGGCTTAGATTGTGTCTATGACATCAGATCAGAAAAGCGGCAGTTTCCACCCGATCTCGCTTGACGCCGTCAACTTCCTGCTCGCTGACGTGCGTGGCGCCGTCGGACCCTATCTCAATGTCTTCTTAGTCGCCCGGCAGCACTGGAGCCAGGCCGGAGTCGGCATGGTAACCATGGTCGGCGGCCTTCTTGGGCTCGCCGTGCAAACGCCGATCGGCGCCTGGATCGACGAGACCCGCGCCAAGCGGGGGGCGGTCATCCTGGCGCTTGCCATCCTGGCGCTTGCGGCCGTCGTTATCTTTGCGTTACCGACATTCTGGCCGGTGATGATCGCCAACAGCCTGATGGCAACCGTGGGCGACGTTTTCGGTCCCGCAGTCGCGGCCCTTACTTTGGGTCTGTACGCGCGCGCGAAGCTGGCCCGGCGCATGGGGCGGAACTCGGCCTTCGACCATGCCGGCAACGTCGCCATCGCCATTGCCGCGGGTGCAGTCGGGTATTTGTTGTCGCAGCGTGCCGTCTTCCTCATGGTGCCGGTCTTCGCGGTGCTGACGACTATCGCCGTGCTGTCCATTCCCTCGCATGCCATCGATTTCGACCGGGCGA
>PLSJ01000287.1 GCA_003165115.1 Syntrophaceae bacterium
AGGTCTCGGACGTCGAGTTTACCACGGCCTGCGCCCAGACCTGCCCGGCCGACGCCATCGCCTTCGGCAGCCTGATGGACCCGGAAAGCCGGGTATCGAAACTTGCGGCACAGGCGCGCGCCTATCAGGTCCTCGGCGGCCTCAACACGAAGACGGCGGTGATCTACCTGAAGAAGATCACCCAGGAGCTGGCATAAGGAGCGAACGGCGCATGGACGTAAAGTTTCAGGACGTCAACCGGGAGGTGCTCCGGTNNTCGCCCCTATTCTGGCTCATAGTGGCGCTCCTTTGCTGCGGCTTCCTCTACGGCCTGTATGCCTGGGGCTATGAGATCGCGACCGGCATGGGTTCGACCGGCCTTCGTCCCCCCGTCAATTGGGGCATCTTCCTCGTCAATTTTATTTTCTGGGTCGGCCTTGCCCACTCGGGGACGCTCATCTCCGCCATCCTCTACCTCTTCAGGGCGCAATTCCGCACCTCCATCAACCGCATGGCCGAAGCGATGACCATGATTTGCATCCTGATGGCGGGCACCTACCCCCTGATACACCTCGGGAGGAGCTGGCTCTTCTACTGGCTCCTTCCCTATCCGAACCAGCGACAGATATGGCCCGATTTTGTCTCACCCCTGATCTTCGACGTGCTCGCGGTCTCCACCTACTTTATAGTAAGCCTCATCTTTTTCTACACCGGCCTCGTCCCGGACCTCGCCATAATCCGCGACCGCACCGCGGGCTTCCGGCGCAAGCTCTACGGGTACTTCGCCCTCGGATGGACCGGGTCTCACAGGCAGTGGCACCACTACGCCACTTCCTACCTGCTCCTGGCCGGCCTCGCCACGGCCCTCGTCATCTCCGTCCACACCGTCGTCTCCTGGGACTTCGCCCTGCCCATACAGCCTGGCTGGCACAGCACGATCTTTCCGCCCTACTTCGTGGCCGGGGCGATCCATTCGGGTCTCGCCATGGTCCTCACCCTGCTCATCCCCATGAGGCGCCTCTTCAGGATCGAGAACATCGTGACGACCCGCACCCTGGAGCTTATCGCGGAGACGATGCTTCTCACCACGTCGATCCTTGCTTATTCCTATCTGGTCGAGCACTTCATGGCGTGGTACAGCGGGAACATTTTCGAGCAGCAGATATTCAGCTTCCGGCTCTTCGGTTACTACGGGTGGATCTATTGGCTGGTCGTGGGCTGCGCGGTCGTCGCGCCCCTCCTCTTTTTCTTCAGACAGGTGCGCACCTCCCCTGCGCCCCTCTTCATCATCTCCATCGTCGTCAATATCGGCATGTGGTGGGAGAGGTTTTTCATCGTGATCCAGTCCATATCACAGAACTTCCTGCCTTTTCAGTGGGGGTTCTACTGGCCCAACTGGGTCGAGCTCTCCTGGACTTTTGCTACGTTCTGTTTTCTGTTTTCCACGTTTATGCTTTTCGCCAAATTCCTGCCCTCCATCCCCATCAGCGAGGTGAAAAAGGAGGCGGGCATGCCCATGGAAAAGGAAGGGGTCTATCGTGAAGACTGAAGACGCCCTCCTCGCGGTTTTCCCCTGCGTCGACGGGTTCCTCTCGTGCCTGAAGACGTTGAAGGAAGAGAAGTACGCCATACGCAATGCCTTCTCGCCGGTGCGCCTGCCCGAGATGCAGGACCTCCTGACGCCTAAGCCGAGCCTCACCCGCGTGTTAACCCTCGTGGGCGGCATCATTGGCGGAGGCGGTTTGGTGAGTCTGGCGGTCTATGCCCATCTCAGCTTCAGGCTTATCGTGTGGGGCAAGCCTGTCCTTGCCTGGGTGCCCTGGGTGGTTGTGGCCTTCGAGGGCACGGTCCTGTTCGCGTCCCTGTCCGCCTTTGTCTCCTGGGTCTTCAAGGCGGGGCTGCCCCAGGCCGACACCGATCCCGGTTATGATGCCGCTTTCTCCGGGCATAAATTCGGTCTCCTCGTGTCCGCGGCCGGTGAGGCGGAAAAGCTCGAAAAACTCCTGAGGGAAAGGGGTGCCGAGGAGGTCCGCCGTGTTACCGCCTGATGAGAAGGATATCTATCCGGGGATGCCTTCGAGCTGGGTCGTCGTTTCCTCGGTCCTGATCCTCGTCGGCATCGCTGCCTTCCTGTACGGCGCATCCGGTGCATATGAGCTCAGGGCCTGGCAGGCATTTACGGTGAACTACGTTTTCTGGGCGGGACTTGCCTTCGGAGGGGTCCTCTTTTCGGCGGTGCTCAACCTTTCGAAGGCCG
Source organism: Syntrophaceae bacterium (assembly GCA_003165115.1). Taxonomy (GTDB): domain Bacteria; phylum Desulfobacterota; class Syntrophorhabdia; order Syntrophorhabdales; family WCHB1-27; genus BOG-1155. The sequence goes on from PLSJ01000287.1 coordinate 2,237, forward strand.
TGTGGGGAAGGCCGATAAAGCGCGTGGCAGAGGCCTTCGGCGCGTACCTGCCCGTCTCGTTTCTCCTTTTCTGGGTTCTTTGGCCGGGGAGAGCGCATATCTTTCCCTGGATAGGAAAACCCGTGCCCGAAAAACAGGTATTTCTCAACGCGCCGAACATGTTCGCCCGGGAAGGGGTGTGCCTCCTTACCCTGACCCTGCTCTCCCTCCTGCTCGTCTACTTCTCGGTCAAATCGGACAGGGAGTGGCTGCGGGCCGGCCGGCCGCCGGTGAGCACCGAGTATCCGTGGTCGGGCCTTTTTCGCTCCCAATGGCGCCTTTCCCCGGTCCTGCCCGCGGCGTATGCCTTTATCCTCTCGCTTTTTGCGATCGACCTGATCATGAGCCTCAGCAGCGAGTGGTACAGCACGCTCTTCCCCGGCTACTATTTCATCGCGGCCTTCTATTCGGCGATAGCAGCCCTTTACCTGTTCGTGCTCCTCGGCGGTAACCGCCTCGGTCTGAACAGGTACCTCTTTCCACGCCAGTTTCATGACCTCGGCAAGCTGACCTTCGGTTTCGCCATCTTCACCGGTTACCTGTTCTACGCGCAATTGCTCGTGATCTGGTACGGCAACCTTCCGGAGGAAACGCAATTCGTGATCCTGAGGACGAAACTCGATCCATGGAAGCCATGGGCATGGGCTGTGCTCCTCATGGTATTCGTGATCCCTTTCGTCGTCCTGCTCAGTAAAAGGATCAAGATAACGCGGGTTCCCATGATCCTTATCTTAATCATGATCCTCGCCGGCCTATGGATGGAGCGCTTTCTCCTCGTGGTCCCTTCCACGTGGTCCGGCCGGCCCGGTATCCCTTTCGGGCCGCTGGAGGTGATGATTTCGGCCGGTTTTGTCGGCCTGGTGTGGCTCTGCATGACGCTTTTTTTGTGCCGCGTCCCGGTTCTGCCTGTTTCCGATCCGTTGTTCCATAAATTCCTCGCCGAGGGGAAAGGATCGCCGAAGCCATGAGCGAAAGACAGGCAGGCCGGTCATGAGACACGGTTACCCTTTGATGGTCCTTGGAGGTCTGCTCTTTGCGATCATGTTCTTCTTCTACGCGGCCTATCCTTCCCTCACGATCGGTCCCGCCCAGCCCATCCCTTTCAGCCACCGGGTCCATGCGGGGGTAAAGCAGATCGACTGCCGCTTCTGCCACCCTTATGTCGCGCGGTCGCAGGATGCCGGGATGCCTGCCGTGGAGAAGTGCTTCTTCTGCCACAAGTACATCATACCGGACCATCCGGAGATACTGAAAGAGAAGGCCTATTTCGAGAGAAACAAGCCCGTCCCCTGGGTCCGGGTGTTCTGGGTCCCGGAATTTGTCTTCTTCCGTCACGAGCCCCACATAGCGCAGGCCGGTCTCGACTGCTCCCGCTGCCACGGGGCGGTAAAGGAGACGGACAGGCTGGGGCGCGTCAAGTTCGAGATGGGATTTTGTGTCACGTGCCACAGAAACATGGGCGCCGAGCTCGATTGCTGGCTCGCATGCCACCGATGAAGGAGGGCAGAGAGATGACGGAGGCTGCGTGAAAAATGCTTTGTGAGGGGGGAGGCTCCATGAGCTTTGCTCGTGGAGGGGGCGCTGAGCCCCGGTAATTGCTTGAAGGTACTCCTCCACATCTGCTGCGCCCCCTGCACCATCTACCCCTTGAAGGTGCTGCGGGGCGAGGGGCACGAGGTGACGGGCTTTTTCTTCAACCCGAACATCCACCCTTACACCGAATTCCAAAAGAGGCGGGAGGCGCTCGCGGCATACGGGACTTTAAGCCTCCTGCCCCTGATCGTGGACGGGACGTACGACCTGGAGACATTCCTGAAAGCGGCGCTGGCAGCGGGCGACGACAGGTGCGGCGCCTGCTGCCGGGTGCGCCTGGAGGCCGCCTTCCGCAAGGCCGCGGACGAGTCGGCCGACGCGGTCACGACCACCCTGCTCTACAGCATCCACCAGAAGCACCGGGCCCTAGCCGCGTGCGCGGAAGAGCTTTCCGGCCGTTACAAGGTACCCTTTCTCTATAAGGATTTCCGCGAGGGATGGAAGGAAGGCCAGGCCGCCAGCCGCGCACTCGGCATCTACCGCCAGAATTACTGCGGCTGCATATTCAGCGAGTACGAGCGGTTTGTGCCCCGGCCGAAGAAAAAGGCCGGGAGGAGTTGATGGCCGCCCTCGGCAAGACGCTCATCCTTCTCGGCATCGTCATCATCCTCATCGGCCTGGGCCTCATCTTCGCGAACAAAATACCATGGCTCGGCCGCCTGCCGGGAGACATCTACGTAAAGAAGGAGAACGTCACCTTCTATTTCCCCCTGGCAACGTGCATACTCGTCAGCGCGGTGCTGAGCCTCATATTCTGGCTCTTCCGAAAGTAGTAAACTATTCGCGGCCGGGGTCTTTTTGCCCCATTCATCAAAAATCCCTCCGGCCGCGAATAGTTTATCCACTTCACAACTCCAGGCACACGAGGCTTCTCGGGCGAGTGAAGAGTGCCGTGTGAAAAGGTGAGAATCTATTCTGTCAAACCTGCATGTTTCTTCTTGACATTGTTGTAATGCCCGGTATAACATAACAGAACAATCTGAAAAGCCAAACCATCCGCGAGGGTGGGACGGAAAGCACAAGGGTCTGGGAGACTTTCCCGTTATCATGCCAGACAGCCGAGCCACCAGAATGTATCGTCCCCGAGAGGAGGTGAGAACGCCGAACGCGGTGTAAGGCTGAGGGGTAAAATAGCTCTTCACGTTTTATAGGGTCGAATGTTTGAGAATATGAGACATACTTTTTTACTTAACAGTCGAACGAACTCAGAAAAGGAGAACGTATGAAAAAGGCATCTGTATTTAGTACGTTGGGTCTGGCTTTAGCGATCATGATTTTCGCTGTCCCGACCATGGCTGCCCCCATAGTCTCTTATGGCGTCAGCGGTTCGGCGGGTAATTGGGTTTTGGATTTTAGTGTGACCAATACGCTCGGAGGTACGAACTACATCTATTTCTTTGGTGTGCAACTTCCGGCACCTGATATCACTGGAACTCCTACGGGTTGGAATAGCACAATCTGGCCTACATGGAGCAACTCCTCATTTGGCGGATCCAGTATTATTTACAACAATAACTGGATCGATGGTGAAATCCTCAATGGTAATACTTTAAGTGGATTTAACGTAACGGTCAACACAACCACGGCGCCAACCTCAGTGCCGTGGTTTGCCTATGGATATGGCGGTACATATTCTGGAACAGACCATTTTAACAACTCCGGTAATCCAGGATTTGAAGGCAGGGCCGGCAGTGCGGTTCCGCTTCCCGGCGCTCTCCTCCTCTTCGGCCCTGGCCTTGTGGGTCTTGCGGCAATACGGAGAAGGGTCAAGAAGTAACGGTATTCGGCCAACATCGCGGGGCAGGGTCAGAAATGGCCCTGCCCTTTTTTGTTTTTCCTGTTCTCGCGATTACCGTTTCAACTGCGGTATTAAAGGAAGAAACCCAAAAGTATCCAGTACAGGAAGACAGGGAGCACCGGCGGGGACTTCCATAATAGGCAGTGGGGGTCAGGCATTCAAGAGTTCCTGAATTTCTCTTATCAGCACTGGCACGTGACCCTCGATAGCGCTCCAGACGATCCTGTCGTCCACGGTGTCGTAACCGTGTATCAAGATGTTTCGGAAGCCGATAATGCGATGGTGCTCCTCCCCTGGTTTTCGATAGATCAAGATGAGATCGGGCTTGACATGGCAATCGCGGTGATCGCTCCACTCCCCGGACAACTGGTGATCGAAATACCGGCGGGGCAACGTAGCGTCGGCGGCGAGAAGGTTC
>PLSJ01000218.1 GCA_003165115.1 Syntrophaceae bacterium
TTTCCAAATGCGTTTGCCCTGGGGTTGTTAAAGCTTAGGGTCGGCGCAAGGCGCGCTTTACGCCTTCTTTATAAAAGTGTTTCGCCGGGTAAGGTCTTCGGGGAAATGCTTCGACCGAGCCTGCCGTATAATTACGTACCGGAAAAGATAAAAACAGGGTAAAATAAGTGGGCGGGCGCGGTGAAGCCGGGCCAGGAACGAGGCGAGAGGGGATGACACACCGAGGTTATTATACGGGCACGCTGAAAATGGAGCTGCCGTGGTATCGGCGCCGTATGAGGCATGCGAGTTTGCCGGAAAGAGGGCCGGGAGAATACTGGTACGATTATCAGGGTTTTTATTTCCTGGAAGAAAAGACACGCAGGGGACTCGTGATTCCGATGAAATCGATCGTCGAGGTGAAAATAGCCTTCCGGCACGGCATCACGTTTTCGCGAAGAAAAATACTGAACATAGTCTGGAATAACGGCGGGGAGAGGGTAAGCTCCGGCTTCATCGTCGAGGCCCCGGTGCAGATTAAGCAGGCCCTGACCACGATGGGGTGGGCCTGACTCAACGGGTCCCTTCAGATAAGGCGCCGCTTATCGCTCGCGCGGCTGCCCGCGGGTCGGGAAGAATCAGACGGTAATGGCGCCTGTGGGACACATCTCATGGCAGCAGTAGCACCTGATGCACGCCTTATAATCGAAAAGGAGGCCCTTTGCCCCCATGCGGAGGGCGCCGGCCGGGCAGACATTCACGCAGGTCTTGCAGCCGTTGCACTTCTTGTCGTCGCATTTTGGCTTTCTCGTGAACAGGTGCCTTAAGGTCTCCCGGACCAGCGGTGGCAGGTTCCAATCCGCTTCCACCGTCGCCGGCATCACGAACTCCCGTATCTTTGGCATCCCCCGGTCCACCAGGGTCGCCTCCTTCAGGAGGCCCTTTTCCTCACCCAGCGAGGTAAGGGGCAGCGGGGACCGGATGGAAAGCGTCTTTTCAAGAAAGGCGTCGAGGGAGAGGCCGTTATCGGAAACGGCAACGAGGCCCAGGTCGCGGACCCGTCCATGGGCCGGACCGCTGCCGTCCATGCCGACGATCCCATCGAGGATGGTAAGCGCCGGGTTGACGATGAAATGGATATCCATGAGGACGGAGGAGAAAAGCCGGTTGTCCCCTTTGCATCGGAGGTGCCATTTTGCCTTATCCAGGGAGGGCACAAAGCCGAAGGTGTTCTTCACCCCTGCTGTGAGACCCATCATTACATGGGTCTTCAGCTTGGGCATGTTCAGCACCAGGTCGTAATCGAGGGGGTCTTCCCCGAGCACCAGCTCCCTGTAGGGAGAAATACCGGCGTTGACCTTCGTGACCCTCTTTCTGAAAGGTGCGATTCCCAGTCGCAGGTCGCGCATGACCTGCATGATGCCTGATTTTTCGAGGGCCTTCTCGGTGGATTCATATCCGGGGCTGTCCCCCACAAAGACGGAACACCCGTTTTCCACCAGTATCTCGGCGAGGGCCCGAACAAAAAGAGGATGTGTATTTACCCCCTTCCCCGGCGCCTTCCCGCTGAGAAGGTTCGGCTTTAAGAGGACTTTGCACTTGGCTGGCAAGGCGCCGAATTCGGCGAGGGCCTTAGTGAAAAACTCTTTCAGCAGCGGTACGTCGTAGCTGCCGCAGCCGCCGGCGACGATCTTCGCCATCACTGCCCGGCAAGATTCATGGCATCAAAGGTGAGGCAGATCGAGCCGTCTGTGCTTTCCCAGCAGACCTTTCTCCTGTCCCGTCCATCCTGGCCGTAGTCGACCCGATAGTTCTCGTGTTCCTTTGTCCACCCCTGGGGCGTCTCCAGCCTGTGTCCCCTCATGGCGAGGTCACTCATGAATTGGCTTAACCGGAAACCATATCTCTCTTCAAAGACCGCTTCATCGGTGGCTTTTTCGTCTCCGGCAACAAGGAGAAAACCACCTGCGTCCTTTCGCACGTAGATGAGGGTCTGTCCGAAAGGCCCGTACACCTCCAGGAGAAACCGGTCGGGATATTCCATACTCACGACAAAGGGGCCCGAAAAGTGCTCTTTCTTCCATGCCGCGTCAAGACCTCCCTCGCCTTTGAGAAACGTGATGTCCGAGGGCCATTGCAGGTTCTCGCCTTTTTTCTGGAGGAGGGCGCATCCCGAAATGAAGACCAGGAAGGAGACGAACAGCAGTCTTTTCACTTGCCCTTTTGCTCGAGACCTCTCAGCTTCTCTTCGAGGACTTTCTTGCGATCGTTCTTCTTTTCGAGGTCTATCGATTGATGCAGGAGGTCTATCGCCTTGTCGCGCTGGCCGAGCTTTGCATAAACGTCGGAAAGGTGTTCGGCGATGACGGGGTCATCGGAGACCAGCTCCTTGGCCTTCTGTATCTCGTCGAGCGCCTTTGTGTATTCTCCTTTGCTGTAGAAGACCCAACCGAGACTGTCGCGGATGTAGCCGTCGTCGGGCCTCTTCTGCAGGGCCTTTTTCACCAGCGCCTCCGCCCGTTCCAGGTTGATGCCTTTTTCCGCAAAGCTGTAACCGATGAAGTTGAGCGCGCCCGGGTTGTCGGGCTCCACTTTGACTATCTCTTCCATATTTTTCAGGGCTGAATCGTTATCCCCGTTTTTTTCATAAAGCATGCCCAACTGATAAAGGAGGTCGACGTTTTTCGGCTCCAGGTTTTTCGCTTTTTCGAGGGTGGTTATACCCCTGCCGTAATCGAGTTTTTCTTCGAGCAGTCCTCCCAAAAGCAGGTAGAGAGAAACGTTCTTGTCATTTGTTTCGATCAGCTTCCCTATCTGTTGAACGCCTTCATCGACGGCCCCCGCCTTGACATAGAGGATAAGGAGGTTCCGCGATGCCGCCTGGAATTCTTCTCCCTTTTGATCGACCCTCAAAAGCTCTTCGATCGCCTTTTTCAGGTCCCCCTTTTCCTGCAGCGCTATGGCCAAATAAAGTCTCGCCTTGTCATCCCTGGGTCTGGAAGCGAGGATCAGGCTGAATTCCCGGATCGCCTCGTCGTATCTGCCCTTTTCCAGAAGGAGAAGACCGATGTTTTCCCTGATGGAAAGGTCTTCCCTGTCGAGGTCGGACAGTTTTTCGAATTCGGAGATGGCCCTGTCGTAATCCCTTGTCTGCACATAGATCGCAGCTATCCTCGCCCTCGCCTTCTTGCCTGCGGGATTGACCTGCACGGCTTTCTTATAGTAGCCCACTGCCGCGTCGAGCCTGCCCTCTATTTCGGACAATGTCCCCATGTCGAGCAGCGCCAGCTCGAAGTCCGGCTTTATGGCCAGAAGCTTCTCATACCATGACCGCGCTTTCTCGAAATCCTTCAGCTCACCGTAAAGTCTTGCGGTATAGTAAAGGGCCATAAGGTTTTCACCGTCATAGCTCAGCACCTTCTCGTAGGCCGCGGCTGCCTCCCGGTATTTTTTCTGGGCAATGTCGATGGATCCCAGGAGCAGGTAGGCGTCCGTATCTTCCCGGTCCATCGCAATGCACTGTTCATAGATTTGCCGCGCCTTGTCGAACTCGTTCTTCGACGCATGGATGCCTGCGAGCAACATCAGGCTGTGACGGTTTTTCGGCTCTCTCCGTACCGATTCCGCGAGGAGCGTCTCGGCGTTGCCCAACTCCCCTTTCTTCACGTACAGGAGGGCCATCTCGTTCCTTATCTGCGCGGAGCCCGGATCGAGGGTCAGCGCCGACTTGTACGATTGAAGCGCCTCATCGTACCTGCCGGCCTGGCTGCTCCTGTAGCCCTCCAGGAAATAGAGGAACGAAGAAGCGGTGCCTTTGGCGGCAAGGGCCGGAGAAGACGTGAGGAAAACAAGGAACACGACCGCGAGGATTCTTTTCATATAGTACTTGTGATACCCCTTTTTTGAAAATGGCACAACCACGCCAGGGTCCTTATCGTATAAGCTTGCCAAACCTTTCCCATCGCACATAGTGGAAGAAGTCGTCGGCCTGCCCGTTCCACGAGAAGTATATGATGAGGGCGCGTCCGACGAGGTCTTCTTTCTTCACGAATCCCCAGAACCTGCTGTCGAGGCTCCGGTCCCTGTTGTCGCCCATGACGAAATAAGAGCCGGGGGGAACTTTGACAGGTCCGAAGTTGTCGCGCTGGGAGAACACCCCGGGGACAATGGTGTCTTCCGCGTAGCGGGCATGAGGGTCATCCATCTTCTGCCCATTGAGGTAGATTACCTTATCCTTTATCTCGATGACGTCTCCCTCCGTCCCGATCACCCTTTTGATAAAGTCCTTGCTCCTGTCGACAGGATAACGGAAGACAACCACGTCGCCTCTCGAAGGATTGCCGAGGTTGAGCAGGACGATGTCCGTAAAGGGCACTTTCGTGACATAGCTGAGCCTGTTGACGAGGAGATGGTCGCCCACCAGAAGCGTCGGCTCCATGGAGCTGGAAGGGATTTTGAATGCCTGCACGACAAAGCTGCGGACAAAGAAAGCGATGAGGGCCGCGATGAGCAGTGATTCAACATACTCCTGCGTCTTGCTTTTTTGCTTCATGTAGTACTCCCGAAAAATTCTGCCCGCCTGTGCCGGGCCCATGCCTATATAATAACATAACCTAAAATGAAGAATTTATCACGCGGCCATCGAAACCCAAATCCACCGCCTCTTTCTGCC
>PLSJ01000421.1 GCA_003165115.1 Syntrophaceae bacterium
CGGCAGCAAGGGCAAAAGACGGATGAGCAGGACGGCCAGGGGCTCTTTGACGGTTCTCTCACGGACTATCACCGGGACGGCTATCGACCCGATCATCAAAGGAAATGAAATCACCTTCACCGATTCCAGGGCCTCGGTTTTCTCCTTTATGATGACGAAGTGGGTCCTGCCTTCTTCCTTCGTCAGCCGCGCGGCCCGCAAAAGCGCGATTTCTGCGACACGTCTTCCGACCGTGGACCGATTTCCCGCGGCCACGACGCTGAATTCGTCGGCAGCCATGCGCTTTTCGCTATATCCGTAGCCCGTCCCCCAAAGGGGGTCGGCTTTGACATAGGCTGTCGGCCGGCCACAGCCCGCCAAGACTATACAGAAGAGAAGGATGATCGACCCGGCAAGCCCTTTGGCGCTCTTCACACTGAGTGACTCCGCACTATCATTCGAGAGGCACCTTCGCAACATCGAGGGAGTGAAGACTGGCAAGGAAAGAGGCGATATTGGCCCGGATCGAGCCCTCGTTGGCGAGCTTCAGACGTTGGACGCCCGTGAACGCCTCGTCCGTGGCAGCGCGGTAGGAAGCGGTAATAACGTCGTCGTATATCGACCGGCCGTCACTGTTTCGCACCAATCGGTACCGCACGACCGACGTAACGATCATCGTGAGGCCGTTCACCGGCTGTCTCAGCTCGATAAGAAATACTTCCAGGCGAAAGGGCGCGCGGATCCCGGAGGAGGCATAAACGCCATACCGCTGAAGCGACAGGCGCAGCGCTTCCGTCATCTCTTCATCGCCCACCTTTGAAACCCCCAGGGGATGCGTCTTCTCCCCGCCGCCGACCTTTGCAAGAGCGATTGCGTTATGAAGAGCGGGAGCGAAACCGTCTGCCCGGACAACCGCCGGTTCCGGCACCATGCGCCCCGGCTCCGCGGGAGCCGCGCAGGCACTCAAGGTGCACAACATCGCAATAATCAAGATGCCATCAAGAATGAGGCTCACGTTCGGTCCAATGCGCCGATGCACGATTAATCGCTTTTTGGGAAAGGTCAGCGGCCGCCGGGACAACGGCCCTCCGTATCGGGCCCCGTGTAGGCCCAGTACCATTCCCCATGAGCGTATTCCCACGTCTCCAAGGGCCGTTCGGTTCGCGGGGCACGCCCTTTCTCATCCACCGTCACGTCAACGACCAGGACACATCGCAGGAAGCCCATCCGTCGGCAGTCGCAATTCTTCCCAAGGCTTGCCCGCATTTCCATTGAAGGCCGGGAACCGCCCGTCCGGTCCCAACGAAGGTCCCTGATGAAATCCTGGAGAGTCATTCGTTCCCTGATGGCCGGCGACGCCATTGCATACATTTTTGCTACGTTTTTATGACCCATTGCCTCGTGAAAGTCCCCAGGCGCGCGCGAAGCTTCGTCTCGTCGGGTAACGATGAATCCCCTTTCGACGGCCCGGTGCCACAGGACCCGACGAAAAGTGAGGCGAGCACGACAATGATGACAATCAACGCCTCGCGAAGAGGGCACCGATCCTGAAACGCCATAATCGATCCTTCCTTTGGCAGGGACAATTCCTCACCGTGCTTTCTATATCGTTTAACCCAAAAAGTCGTAACTATCAAGAAAAACCTTACGATCCACCACTTGTAAACCGGAACGAAATGTTTCCGAAGCCCGTCACGACCGATGCCGCCCACCCCTCGCCCCGCCCTCTCCCCAAGGGGAGAGNNGGGCGGCATCGGGTGGACGCCCTATAGAAGAAGAGAAAAAAAGGATTTAAAGACCGACGGCCATCGCCGCGTGATACGCTACTACCCCGCCCAGAAACGAGACCGCCAGCATAAACGCGAAGGACGTGAGAAACCACCGCCAGCTCCCCATCTCCTGCTTCATCACCGCCACCGTGGCCGCGCACGGGACAAAGAGCATGAGCACCGTGAGGAAGGCGACCGCCGACGCGTGGCTCATCAACGTGGGCAGCACCTGCCTTAAGCCCTCCTCCCCCACGCCGTAAAGCACCGCCAGGGTGGCAACCGAATTCTCCTTCGCCACGAGGCTGGAGACCAGGGCCACCATCTCCTTCCATCCGAGACCCATGGGAGCGCCTACCGGCGCCAGGAGCCTGCCGACCCATGCAAGCACACTCGTCTCCAATTGGCCGGAAGGTATGTTCGAGAGGAGCCAGATCACCACGGACGCAACAAGGATCACGCTGCCCGCCCGCTTCACGAACGCGACCGTCCTCGCCCAGACCACGGCCGCGATGGTGCGCGGGTCGGGTTTGTGGTACAGGGGCAGTTCCATGATGAAAGGCATGGGCTCGCCCTTCATGAATACCCTGCTGATCGCCACGCCCGTGACGCCGAGGACGGCGATATTGACGGTGAGAAGCAGCCAGGAGACGAGGGAGGCGCGCTCTCCGAAAACGGCCGCGCAGACGAAGGTAAGCACCGCGAGCCTGGCCGTGCAGGGGATGAAAGGCGCGAGGAATATGGTGAGCAGGCGCGCTTTCCTCGACTCCACGATCCGCGTCCCGATGACCGAAGGCACGTTGCAGCCGAAGCCCAGGCACAGGGGGATGAAGCTCTTCCCGTGGAGGCCGACGACGTGCATGAAGCGGTCCATCACGAAGGCGGCCCTCGCCATGTAGCCCACGTCTTCGAGAAACGTGAGGCAGACAAAGAAGATGAGCAGTATGGGAAAGAACGTGAGCACCGAGCCCGCCCCGCCGATGATGCCGTTTATCACGAGCCCCGTGAGCCAGTGGGGTGCGCCGGCGAGGGCGGTTTCAACCAGACGCGCGAAAAGCTGGAGCAGCCGTTCGAGCAAGTGTTGCACGGGAAAACCCACCCGGTAGGTGAGACCGAAGACGAGGGCGAGTATGCCGAGGAGCATGGGGATGCCGAGTATGGGCTGCGTGAGCAGATGGTCTATGCGGTCCGTCATGAGCACCTGCCCGCGCCTGAATCGCGACACGGCGATGCGCGTCACCATCTCTATCCAGTCGTACCGGCCGCCCACGACCGCGCGGAGTGCGTCCTCATGCTCGATCAGGAGGCCCTGGATCTCGATCCACGTCTCCTGCGGCAAGAACTCCTGGAACGCCGCCGATACCACCGAGTCCCCTTCCATCAGTTTCGTCGCGACCCAGCGGTCCGCATAAGGCGGGGGGACGTGGCCCTTGAGAAGCTCCAGCAGCCGCACATAAATGGCCTTGTGGTCGAAAGAGACATCGGGCAGGCGCGGGTTGAAGTCGACCTCGTGGAGCGAGGCGTCTATGATCAGGGGGACGAGCTCCTTTATGCCCTTGTTCTTCGTGGCGATTATCGAGACGACCGGCACGCCCAGCGAACGCTGGAGCGCCGCCACGTCCACGTGGATGCCCTGGCTCTCGGCCACGTCCGTCATATTGACCGCGACGACGATGGGCACGTCGAGGAGAAGCACTTCGGTGAGCAGGTAGAGGCTCCTCTCCAAGGCGGAGGCATTGGCCACGAGCACGATGACATCCGGGTGCTCGTGGATGATGAACTCACGGGCCGCCCTCTCCTCTTCCGAAAAGGCGGTGAGACTGTATGTGCCCGGAAGGTCGACGATGCGCATCTCGATGCCGTCCGCAACGTGGACCCCTTCTTTTTTTTCGACGGTTTTCCCCGGCCAGTTGCCCACGTGCTGCGAGAGGCCGGTGAGGATGTTGAAGACGGTCGATTTCCCCACGTTCGGCTGACCGGCAAGGGCGACCAGCACGCTCTTCTTTTCTTCCGGGGTCGGGACGCCCGACACGAAGATGCGCGAGGCCTCGATCCTCCCCAGGGCCAGCCGCGTGTCGGAGGCAAGGACGATAACCGAGCCCGCGCTTTTCCTCAGCACCTTGATCTCGGTGCCGGGGACGATGCCCATCGACGCAAGGCGGCTCGTCAGGCGCTCGCCGCCCCCTATGGAGCTGACCACGCCCGTCTCACCTTCCCTCAGCGTCGTGACCGTGGCGATGACGTTTTCCACCTAGGCCTTCTTGTTTTTCGCGATGAGTGACCCAGTCTTGGTTATACCCGCATTCACCCGAAATGTCAACGGGCGCGGGCCGTTGCGGAAAGGGCCGCGGGCACTCGAAGGTCCCGATAAACGCCGGTCGAGGTTACCGGTTGTCGACGATGAGCGTGCCGGGAGAGACGTTGCGGGAGGCGCAACAGGGATGGCACTTCCCGTGGAACAGATAAGAAATCCGCCCTTTCAACTCGTCCTCCTCCGTCAGGCTGTCCAGGTTGCCCACACCCTTCGAGACGATAAGGTCGGCCTCCATAAGGAGACGCCGGACCTCCGTCGAGATGAGGTGCAGCCTCGTTCCGGCAAAGGGTGTGGGAATGCCGTTTTCAAGGACCGGCGCCACCGCGGGCAGTCCGACCGACCTCGCGTCCGTGATCGTTGCATCGTTCAGGATCGGGCGGCTTCGCACTATCACGGAGACTTCTCGCCCATGCGTCTCCCTGAGGACCTCGAGAAAGAGCCTGTCGAAGACGATCTCTCCACAGTTGTCGAGGAGATAGACGATCCGCGTCGCCTCGTGCAGCCGCTTCCTCAAGCCTTCGGCCCCCCCGGCCGTCAGGGACACATCCCGGTCAGGGTCGCCCTGGAACTCGCCTGCCGACCGGTCCCGGTTGACATCGACCATGGCGTCCATGGAATTGCCCGCGATGGCGAATTTGAGGGCCGTCAGAAAAGGGTCCGCGCTTTTCTTTACGCGGTCGCTCGCGGCGCCGTAAAGGGCGAGCGCTTTCCGGTTCTGTTCGGCCTTTATCTCCCTCAACGGGTCCTCGTCCTTCGTGGCACGCACCATCCTCTCCCAGATCCACTGGACGATCTCGGGGGACGTCACGTTCCAGTCCTCACCCCGCAGCGGGGGCAGACTCACGACCTCGCGCATGAAAGCCTTGACCTCGTCCTCGTCCTTCATCGAGAGGCGCGCGATCTCCAGGGACATCTTGAGGATACAGGGGATGCAGTCGGGCCATATAAACATAGTTTCTTCCTCTTGGGTCCGGGTCTTCTCTTCACGAACGCAAGACTGAGGGCGAAAAGGCCCGGATTCGCGCACAAGAGCGAGCCCGGGCCGTTTCGTGAATCCGGGCCGTTTACTTGTATTCGTAGAAACCCTTGCCCGTCTTTCTCCCCAGCCAGCCGGCGGTCACCATCTTGATAAGGAGCAGAGGGGGCGCATACTTCACTTCCTTCGTCTCCTCATAGAGGCTTTGGGCGATGGAGAGCTCCGTGTCGAGACCGATGAAATCGACCACCTCTAACGGCCCCATCGGGTGGTTCACCGCCAGCTTCATGGACGTGTCGATCTCGTCCCTGGTCGCGATGCCCGCCTCGAGCATTCTTACGGCCCCGAGCAAAAAAGGCGTGAAGAGCCGCGTGACGATGAAGCCGCCCACATCGGGCGCCACCACCACCGTCTTTCCGAGCGTCCCTCCCCACTGTTTCACGGTATCGATGGTCTCCTGGCTCGTCATGATCGTGCGGACGAGCTCCAGGAGCTGCATGACGGGGGCCGGGTTGTGGAAGTGCATGCCTATCACCTTGTCGCCCCGCTTTGTGGCAACGGCCATGTCCGTGACGGAGAGGCCCGACGTGTTGCTGCCGAAGATCGTTTCCGGCTTGCATATCCGGTCGAGCTCTGCAAAAAGCTTCTTCTTGAGCCCCAGGTCTTCGGGTGCGGCTTCTTCCACCACATCGCAGTCCGCCAGGTCCTGAAGTTTCGTGCCTGTCTTGATCCTGCCCATGATGGCCTTCTTCTGGTCTTCCGACAGTTTTCCCTTTTCAACCCGGCCGGCAAGCCTCTTGTCTATGCCTTTCAGGCCCTTTTCGAGCATGCCCGGCATCGTGTCGACGGCGATGACGTCGTATCCCGCCTGAGCGAACACCTGGACGATCCCGGCGCCCATCTGGCCACAACCCACCACTCCCAGCTTCTTCACTTCCATGGCTCTCCTCCTTTTTCGGTTCTTGCCCGCGTCACGCCCCCCGCTGACACAGTCGACTGCTTTTGCCGCCGGGCAACTCAACAGAGGGCCTATTTACGCAACGCCTCCGCAAGGAAATCAGCACGGATGAAATGTTGGCTCCAAAGGTTGAATATACAGGCTTTTCGGTCTATTTGTCAAGGAAAAACGGGCGAGGAACGCGGGGATAACGTCGCGGTGACACAGGTGATCGAGAAACTGCTTGACAAGGTTGAGCTTAATTCATAAAATTTGAACGTTGTTCAATGAGCTTACGGTGATGGAGTGTTGTAGTGAGTCATATCCCTGGTCCCCATGCCGTCGATATCCGTGACAACCATGAATAAAAAAACCGTGAGAAGACAACAGATTTTACAGGCGGCCGTGGAGGTGTTCGGGAGGGGCAGCTTCGACGAAGCCAATATTTCCGAAATAGCGCGCAAGGCCGGGGTGGCGGAAGGCACGATTTACCAATACTTCAAAAACAAACAGGACCTCTTCTTCTCGATCCCCCGCGAAAAGACGAAAATATTCTCGACGGAGCTGGATTTTCACCTCAAGGGGGTGACGGACACCAGGGAGAAGATCAGAAAGTTCGTCTGGTATTACCTCCACTTTTTCAAGACCAATCCGGACTACACCAGGAGCCTGATGCTCGAGATGCGGATAAGCAGGACGTTCAGGAAGTCCGCGAGCTATAAAGGCGTCAGGAGGTTCTCCAACCAGGTGCTGGAGATCCTCAAGGAAGGCCGGGACCAGGGGGTTATCAGACGTGACGTCGACCTCTACCTCTCACGGCACCTGCTCTTGGGGATGCTCGAACACGTGGTGACAAGATGGCTCCTGAAAGGCGAAAGAGAAGATATCATGCAGTACCATGAACAATTGAGCGAACTCATCCTCAATGGGGTCGGCGTTCACGTCGACGACGAGCCATCGAGGGTACAAGGAGGATAAAACAATGGCCACGAAAGTCGTAAAATCAGATTGCATTCTCTGCATCAACAGTTGCGGCATAGACGCCTATGTCGAGGACGGTAAGTTCGTCAAGGTGGAGGGCATGAAAGAGCACCCCATCAGCCAGGGGGCACTCTGCCCCAGGGGCTACGCCCTGCCCGAGTGGGTCTATTCGGAGGACAGGATCAAATACCCCATGCAGAAGGTCGACGGCAAATGGGAGCGCATCACCTGGGACCATGCGCTGGACACCATAGCCGCAAAATTCCAGGAGATCAAGGACAAGTACGGCGCCAGGGCGCTGGCGGTGTATACCGGGTCGCTGGGCACGGAGAATATCGAGCTGGCGGCCTTTGCCCAGAGGTTCCGGGGCGTCTATGGGACCCCCAACCTGCTGTCCGTGGAAGGGAACTGCTTCCGCTCCCGCATCATGGCGCGCCAGATGACCTTTGGGGGCTACCCCATAGAAGAACCCTGGAATTCCAAGTGCGCCATCGTCTTCGGCCAGAACATGGACAACTCGCGGATAACCGTGGGCAGCAAGATGTACAAGGCGCTGGACGCAGGGACGCTGGAGCACCTCATCATCGTCGATCCCAAGAAGATCCCCATGGCGGAGAGAGGCATACATATCCAGTTGAGACCGGGCACGGACACCGCGCTCTGCCTCGGCATGCTTCACGTGATCATAGGAGAGGGCCTCTACGACAAGGAGTTTGTCGAGAAGAACTGCATCGGTTTCGACAAGCTGTCCGAGCACGTGGCGGAGTATACGCCCGAGAAGATGTCCGAGATAACGTGGGTGCCGGCGGACGATATCAGGAAAATAGCCCGGATATTCGCCACGACCAAACCGGCCTCCCTGGTGCCGGGCACCTGCTCCATAGACCAGCACATAAACGGTTTCCAGGGCAACAGGGTCCAGGCGATATTGCAGGCGATCACGGGCAATATGGACGTCCCCGGCGGGTGGGTGAACATCCCCTTTATCCGCCTGGGAGACATGAGGGTCACGGAGATCAGCGACCCCATCGGCACCGACGAGCATCCCCTCTTCCGCCGGTTCTGGGGCAGGACTTCCCCTTACGGCCAGCAAATGCTCTTTGCCGACGCGGTGCTTAAGGGTAAGCCTTACCCGATCAAGGCCATGATCTGCACGGGCGGTAACCCCGCCGTTACCCTGCCCGATTCCGAGCGCATAAAAGAGGCCATCAGGGCGCTCGACTTCCTGGTGGTGTCGGACCTGTTCATGACGGATACGGCCGAGCTCGCCGATATCGTGCTCCCCGCCTGCTCGTTCTTGGAGAAGAGCGGCGTCGGCTACGTGTACGGGGTAACGAACTGCATACCCTACGCGATGCTCCGCAAGAAGATTATAGAGCCGATCGGCGAGAGCTGGCCTGACTGGCGGATCTGGACCGAGATAGGCAGGCGCATGGGTTACGGGAGATTCTTCCCCTGGAATACCGAAGAGGAGATCATCGACTTTTTCCTGAAGCCGAGCGGACTGACCAGGGAACAACTGGAAATAGACCACCCCGAGGGGGCCTATTACACCCAGATGAAATATGTGCAGCAAACCCGGTACAACACGCCTTCCGGCAAAATCGAGCTCTATTCCCAGACGCTGGCGGAAAACGGCTATGACCCCCTGCCCCGCCCTGTCGAGCCGAGCAAGAGCCCGGTGAGCACGCCGGAGCTTTACAAGAAATACCCGGTGATCCTGACGACGGGCGCAAGGGTCCCGGAATACACGCACACTCAATTCAGGGAAGTAGCCAGCCTGCACAAGAGCGCGCCCGAGCCGATAGCGGAGATACACCCCGACACCGCGGCGAAGTATGGGATTTCCGACGGCGACATGATGACCGTGGAAACGACGAAGGGCAAGATCACGATGAAGGCCAGGGCTACGGAAAAGCTGGCCCGCGGCGTCCTGAGCATCCCCCACGGATGGGCCAGGGCAAACGCGAACACGTTGACCGAGCTTGAGCCGCGCGACCCTGTGACGGGCTACACGGAGATGAAGGCATTGCTTTGCAGGATCGCCAAGGCAGCGTAATAGAGTCGGCTTACCCATCGGGTTTGAAAAGAACCGCCGTCCCCTGAGGGACGGCGGTTCTTTTTTGTCCATCCGCCGAAGCAGCGCCGGTCATCGACATTGCAAAACCTGCTCCCGATACATAGACTTTCTATGTAAGTCTTCGATAATAAAAGCATAAGGAGTACATCGTGCCATACGTCAACATCAAAGTAACGAAAGAAGGGGTTACGGCGGAGCAAAAGGCCGCGTTGATCCGGGGGGTGACGAACCTGCTCGTGGATGTCCTCGGAAAAGACCCCAAGACGGTCTTCGTGCTCATCGACGAGGTAGATACCGACAACTGGGGAGTAGCGGGCGAGAGCATCACGGCGAAAAGAACACAGGAGAACGTGAATAAGCCCGCGGAATCCGTGCAGGAGCCGTTCGAGTGCTTTCCGTCCGACCTGTGCAATACCTGAGAAGCCCGATCTGGATAGAAAGCCCTAAAGAGAAGCCAGGGTTTCGTTCAGCATCCTCTCCAGCTTTATCTCCTCGGCCTCGTCCGCGTATTTGGGCCGCTCGACATCGGGGAATAATCCGTAGACGCCCTTGAGGAGCACTTCCGCGTGCGGAGGACAGCCCGGCAGATGGGTGCCGTCGTCCGCGTGGTGCCGTTGGCAGATGCCGAGGAAGATGTTCGTCTCGCCGGGGTCGATGTCCCGGTCGATGGTCGGGCCGAGGAAGATATGCACCTTCCGCTCGAATGGGCGGTCCATGAGCAGCCTGGCGGGGTCACGGGGGTCGGGCCGCCGCAGCTTGGCCAGGGCGAAATGGAGGTATCCGGCGCAGCCGGGACAGGCATTTTCGGCGTGGATCATGATGTCCCTGCCGCTCGTCAGGTTAATCTCGGGCTGTGTGAAAGGACTCATCACCTCATCGATCGACGGCCCCACGACGACTATCCTCTCCGGCTCGACCGGACCCAATCCCTGCATGTGGGCCATTCGCACGGGCGGGGACGTAAGGGGTTCGAGCCCCATGATCCTCATGGTCACCGCGTCCACGGCCACCGGGTTCGTGCCGCCTATCAGCAGGTTCATCGTTTTCGGCGTGCCGGCGACGGGCCCGAAACCCTCCTGGCCGACCAGGCCGTCGATAATGTGCAGCTTCGGCTTGACGAGCCGGTGAATGTTGATCAGGTTCTGCCAGAGCCCGAAGAAATGGCTCATATACTTTTCGAGGGGCGGCATCGCCCCCTGGAGACTCTTGACGGCGAGCGATGCGACGGCGGCAAAGTGGAGCTTCATGACCGGGACGTTGATGATCGCATCCGCCCGGTCCAGGGTGACGGGGACCTTCCTGGACGCCATGCGCTTCGCGCCCGGCACGGGCTTCTCTATCAGCTCGTCCGCGTTCAGGTCGACGAGGCTCACCTTCCGGGGGTCGAGATCGATGAGCTTATCGTATCCATACAGAACGAACATCTTCATGGTGGCGCTGCGGTTGATCGAGGCGCCTTCCGCGATGGTCACCTTTCCCGCGATGGGCAGCAGGAACTCGACGAGCGCCCTCACAATCCGGACGTCGGTGACCACGCCCCCCTTGTAAACGCCGTTGACCATCCCGTGGTCGGCGACGAGGTTCGGTTTGATGACGACGGTCTGGCCCGGCTTCACGAACTTCTGCAAGCCGCCGAGCTTATCGATAAGACTCCCGAGGCTGTTCCTGATCTCCTCGTATGTCTGGGACGGGGGCACCTTCTCTATCGCCACCCTTTCCTTTTTGCGGTAGACTTTCGCGGGCTTGCGCCCTTCGAGCCTTTTGAAGAGTACCGCCGTGCTCAGGTCCATTTTGAGGAAAGAAGCGCCGTTCGCGGCGAACGACCGGGTAGGACGGAAGCCGTATTCCACCAGCCAGAGATATTTTCGCCTGTCCGACGCCAATATCTCGGTGGAGACGAGGCTTTGCACGGCTATGATCTCATCGATCATCCTGAAAAGGACCTTCTCCTGCTGCTCTCCGCCGTTTGCCAGTATCTCCTCGACGGTGCTCGTCGCCGGGTAGTAAACGATCCAACCGACGACCTTGCCGCCGCTTCCGGCGACATACGTGATGACCCCAGGGCTTTCTTTCCAGCGCTCCCATGCGGCATCCGAATAAGACGGCCCGGCGCCGGGTATGCCGGCATAGTAGTCGCGGAGTCTGCTCCGCAAGGCGGCCGACGGTCTGCCCTTCCTGAGTGTCATCCCCGGCATATGCATCTCTCCTGAATCCAAGACTCCTCCCGGTTCTTTATTCTACCAGACAAAATGTTTTAATCAATCACAAAAAATATACGCCCCTCCCCGGTACTCCAAAACGGGGAGAGGAAAGATGCGTCATCTGTATACGATGGAGTACATAGGCTGTGTCGAAAGACGCCGTCCCTCAATGGACGCCTCTTGCCTTTCTCCCTTCTGGACGCGGCTACATTCGCTTGACAAAGGCCGATTGATTAGATAAGCTATCTCATAGACGGGCCCATAGCTCAGTTGGTAGAGCCACCGGCTCATAACCGGTAGGCCCCTGGTTCGAGGCCAGGTGGGCCCAAAATCAGAGAATCGGGAATGGTAACGAAATCAACGATAGCCATATAAGAATAAAACCAAAGGGGTGAGCAGAAATGCCACCCCTTTTGAATTTTAGGAGGGAGCACATTGAATGAAGACCTATTGACCCTCTGCCAAGTCCAGAAGATAGACACCGAGATAATCGGCAACGAGAAGAAAAGGGCTGTGGCACCCCAAAGAATCGAGGAGATGGAAGGGGAAATCGCCCAGACGAAGGAGAGGCTGGCAAGAGAAAAGGAAGTCATCGAAGAGCTGGAGAAGGAAAGAAGGAAGAAGGAACAGGAGCTGGAAGCGGAGAAGACGCAGATCAAGAAGGTGGAGGCCAAGCTCCACGAAGTAAAAACCAATAAAGAATATCAGGCCATTCTGAAAGAGACGGAAACAGCGCGGACAGAGAACGACAAGATCGAGGAAGACATCATCGTTCTCATGGAAAAGACCGAAGAGATGAAGAAGGATTATCAGTCCGCGCTGAAAAAGCTCACCAAGAGGGAAAAAGAGGTACAGGAAGAAGTCAGGGAACTGGAAAAAGAGATAAAGACGGTCGATAACATCGTTGCAAAGCTCAGACAGCAGAGGGAAAGACTGCTGACCGACGTCAACGGGGACCTCAAGGCGCGATACAATGTCCTCATAGAAAGAAGGGGCGGTCTCGCCGTCGTGAACGCCAAGAACGGGACATGTCTCGGATGCTTCATGAATATCCCGCCGCAGCTTTTTATCGAGGTGATGAAGAACAGCGAGGCCCTCACCTGCCCGAGCTGCAACAGGATACTTTGTTACGAAGAAGAAGAATGAAAGAATGGCATATCTACGTCGATGGGGCTTCCCAGGGCAACCCCGGTCTCGCGGGGGCCGGTATGGTCGCGTTCGATGAGGACGGGCATGAGATTTGGAGGGACAGCGTTCATCTCGGTCAGATGACCAACAATATGGCGGAGTACGAGGCCCTGGTCCGGGCGCTCCGCAAGGT
>PLSJ01000143.1 GCA_003165115.1 Syntrophaceae bacterium
CCTGTCCGAATGTATAGACAGGTCCGCCCATAAGATAGGCTGGAAGGAATCGAGGCACGCGAGGCCCGAAGGCCGGGGCATAGGCTTCAGCTGCGCGTCGCACCCCTCGGGCCCCAGGCTCGGCGGCCATTTCGGCTCCTCGGTCATGCTGAAGCTCCTCGAAGACGGCCAGGTGATCGTCACCCAGGGCGCAACGGAGATCGGACAGGGTTCAAACACCGTCTTTTGCCAGATGGCGGCGGAGGAGCTCGGCTTGCCCTTCGAAGATATCATCCAGGGCGTCAGCGATTCCGACACGACGATCTTCGATTCCGGCATGTTCGGTGACAGGGCCACCTTCTGGGACGGGAACGCCACGATTGCCGCCGCCAGGGACTTAAAGAAACAGCTTGCGGAAATAGTCGCGCCTGGCCTTAACGTGAGCCCCGAAGAGATCGAGTTCGCCGACAAGCGCCTCTTTGTGCGGACAGAGCCGGAGAAAGGGATCGACTGGCTCCTCGCGGTACGGAAAGCGTACTACGAAAAAGGCGCACCCCTCTACGGACGGGGCACATGGGCGGCGCTCGATATCGACATTGTCGATTGGAAGACGGGCAAGGGAAATCTCGTCCATGGCCTCGATTTCATCGCCACGGCGGTGGAAGTGGCGGTCGACAAAGAGACGGGAAAGGTTGACCTGATCAGGGCCGTCCACGGCGACGACGCGGGCCAGCCCATCAATCCGGCCATGCTGGAAGGACAGGTGAACGGTGGCAGCGCCCACATGTCGGGCCATGCCCTCTGGGAAGAATCGCTCTACGATGAAAAAGGCATTCCTCTCAACTCCAGCTGGCGCGATTACAAGCAGCCCACCGCGATGGACGCACCCGAGTACCACGTGGAGCACATACACACCCACGACCCCTACGGTCCCTTCGGGGCAAAGGGTGCGGGAGAAGCAAGCTCCTGTTCCACCATAGCGGCCATAGCCAACGGGATATATGACGCGGTGGGGGTGAGGATCAAAGACCTGCCCATCACGGCCGAAAAGATACTCGCGGCGCTCAAGGCGAAGGAGGGAAAGTGATGTTTATCAGAAGACTGCCGGTTTTCGTTTATCATACCCCCGCTTCTGTCGGGGAGGCATTGGATCTCATGGCAAAGCACGGCGACAAGGGCAGGTACATTGCCGGCGGAACAGACCTTTTGATCGCGATGAAGAAAAGGGAAGCCATGCCGGAGCACCTGATCGGATTGTCCGGCGTGGCCTCGTTGAAGGGCATTGCCTCGGATGATTCCGGGGTGCGCATAGGCAGCCTGACGACGCTTGCGGAAATCGAGCGCTCCGGGATTATCGGAGAACAGTACCTGCCGCTCAAGGACGCGGTCGATGTCATGGGATCGATCCAGGTGCGCAACCTCGCCACCATCGGAGGCAATCTTTGCAGCGCCGTCCCTTCCGCCGACACCGCCCCTCCCCTCATCGCCCTCAACGCGTCGCTCAAGCTCGTGGGGCCGGAAGGGGAACGGACCGTCCCCGTGGAGACATTCTTCACTGGGCCGAAAGAATCGGTCCGGAAGCCGCAGGAGATCCTCGTCGAGATCGCGATCCCGAAACCGGACCCCGCATCCTCGGGCTGCTACCTCAAGCTCATGCGGAGACATGCCATGGACCTCGCCCTGGTCGGCGTGGCGGCCTGTCTCACGCTCGACTCGGGCACGCTGGTCTGCAAAGAGGCCAGGTTTGCCCTCGGCGCCGTGGCGCCCACCCCGATCAGGCTGCCCGAGGTGGAAGCCCAGCTCGTGGACAAGGCCATTAACGAGAACGTCGCGGCCGAGGCGGCACGTATCGCGGGCATGCAATGCAGGCCCATAACCGACATACGCGCATCCCTCGATTATCGCTGCGGCATGGTCGAGATATTCACGAGAAGGGCCGTTATGGGAGCGTTAAGGAGAATAACCGCTTAAAACACGGAGGGGATATGAAGCAGGACATGGTATTAAGGGTCAATGGCGTAAGCTACAATGTGTCCGTCGAGATACAGAGGACACTCGTGGAGGTCCTGAGAGACACGATCGGTCTCACCGGTACAAAGAAATCCTGCAACGAGGGCGAATGCGGCGCCTGCACGGTGCTGATGGACGGCAAGCCCGTGGCGTCCTGCCTCGTCCTCGCCGTGGCCGCCCAGGGCAAGGAGATCACCACGATAGAGGGTCTTGCCCACGGGCAAAAGCTCGACCCGGTGCAGGAGGCCTTTGTGAAACAGACGGCGATCCAGTGCGGCTTCTGCACGCCGGGCATGGTGATGGCGGCGAAAGCGCTGCTCGACGAGAACCCCGAGCCGACCAGCAGGGATGTGCGCAGGTCGCTCTCGGGGAACCTGTGCCGCTGCACGGGATACCAGCAGATCGTCGATGCCGTGATGGCCGCCGCCGAGACAATGCGGGCGGAGAAATCGGCTAAAAACGCGTAACACATCACCAGGGAGGGTGCCATGCTCGAAGGCTTCGTGACCTATCCTCAGGATTTTGTGAAGCTGTACAGGGAAAAAGGCCTCTGGGCCGACAAGACCATAGGGGAAGAGCTGGACGGGGCCGTTGCCCGCTACCCCGACAGGATCGCGCTGGCCTGCGAGGGTCAACATGTAACCTACAGGGAGCTTGGGATAAAGGCGACGAGGCTGGCCCTCCACTTCATCGACAAAGGACTCAGGCCTTATGACCGCGTCATCGTCCAGCTGCCCAACGAGCTGGAATTCGCTTACTGTTTCTATGCCACGATGAAGACCGGGGCGATACCGATCATGGCGCTGCCGGCCCACAGGAGCGCGGAGATTACGTTTTTCGCCCAGTTCACCGGCGCCGTTGCCCACTTTA
Source organism: Syntrophaceae bacterium (assembly GCA_003165115.1). Classification (GTDB taxonomy): domain Bacteria; phylum Desulfobacterota; class Syntrophorhabdia; order Syntrophorhabdales; family WCHB1-27; genus BOG-1155. The sequence continues at coordinate 2,860 of PLSJ01000143.1, forward strand.
TGCCGGCCCGGTTCAAGGATTTCTCCCATCAGTCCCTCTCCCGGGAGGTCCGCGAAAAGGCACCCGACATGACGCTCCAGTTCGTCTCGGGCGCGCCTGTCGAGGAGGGCATGATCTCCATATCCGAGCTGCTGGAGGACAGGATCGAGGAGCGCCTTCCCGCAAGCCGGCTCGCAGACTACCGTCCCGACCCACTGGAGCCTGCGCTCTTTCAGCTATCGGGCGGCACGACCGGGGTGCCAAAGATCATCCCGAGGACGCACAACGATTACAGCCTCAACTTCAAGGCCGTCGGCGATATCTGTGCCGTTACCGAGGAATCCGTCCTCGGCATCGCCATCCCTGTCAACCACAACTTCGCCCTGAGCTGCCCCGGTCTTCTGGGCGGCCTCTACCGGGGGGCAAAGGTCGTCCTCATCCCGAGCCCGAGAACGGAGACGGTCCTCGATGCGATAGGCAAGGAAAGGATCACCATCATGCCGACGCCTCCCGCCCTGCTCATACGGTGGATGGAGTTCCCGCAGCTGCGCGGCTATGACCTGTCGTCCCTGCGCTATGTCATAGCCGGCGGGGCCAGGCTCAACGCGGAGGTGGCCAAGAAGATCAAGCCCGTCCTGGGCTGCGACTACTTCCAGAACCTCGGGATGGGCGAAGGCATGGGCTTCTGGAGCCGCATCGGCGATGGAGAGGATATGCTGCTCAATTCGCAGGGAGCGCCCATGTTCGACGAGGACGAGGTCCGGGTCGTCGATGAGAACGAAAAGGACGTACCCTACGGTGAGAGGGGCGAGTTGCTCGTGCGCGGTCCCATAACCATCCGGGGCTACTACAACTCTCCGGAATACAACAACAAGGCATTCACGGCCGACGGCTTTTACCGTACCGGGGACGTGGTGAGGATGTATAAGGGACGGTACCTCTCCGTCGAGGGGAGGATCAAGGACACCATCAACCGGGGCGCCGAGAAGATAAGCGCCGAAGAGGTGGAAAACCATATCCTCGCGCACCCGGACGTCGAAAACTGTGCCTACGTGGCCATGCCGGACCGGGTCCTCGGCGAAAAGGGCTGCGCCTTCGTCCTCGCAAAGCCCGGCAGGACGCTGAACCTTCCGGACCTTCAGGCGTTCCTCAAGGACGAGAGGAACATCACCGTCTTCAAGCTGCCCGAGCGGCTGGAGATGGTCGATGCCTTTCCCATGACGAACGTGGGCAAGATAGACAAGAAAGAGCTTCGCCGCATCATAGCCGAAAAAATGGAGGAGGATGAAAAGGCACGCGAATAGCCGGCAATCACGGGCAAGGACGGGAGCGCCGATAGGGGGAAAGGATCGCGCGACCGTCCCGTCCCGAAAAACATACATGGCTCCGGCGAAATTTGGGTGGTTTAAAACAATTTAAAGGGGGGTCTCAAAATGCACAAAAGAGGGGTAGTAGTCGCGTTCGTTGTCGCGTTTCTCTTTTCACTCACTTCCGTCACGTACGCCGACGTGATCAGGCTCAAGCTCGCGAACTTTTTTCCGGCCACACATATGAACTCGGTGATGCTGGCCAAATACTGCGAGGAGCTGAATAAGAAGCTGGCGGGTAAAGTGGAGATTATCCAGTACACGGGCGGCACGCTTCTCACCGCGCCCAGGATGGCGGCGGGCGTTTCGACGGGTATCGCCGATATCGGTTTCTCCCATTGTTCCTATTCGAGAGGCCGGTTCCCGGTCATGGAGATCATGGAGCTGCCCCTCGGTTTTCCCAGTCCCTGGATAGCCGGCCATGTGTCGAACGATTTTTACGACAAGTTCAAGCCGAAGGAATGGGACAACTATCACCCCATCATATTCTCCACGAGCCCCGTAAACGTGGTCCAGACTCTCACTAAGCCCGTGAAGAGCCTCGAAGACCTCAAAGGCCAGAAGATTAGGGGCACCGGGCGGATCGGTGACATAGCGAAGGCCCTGGGCGCGGTGCCCATGCCGGTCGAAATGGCCGACCTGTACGAAGCCCTGAGGAGGGGCGTCACGGAAGGCAACTATGGCCCCATGGAGCAGCTCAAGGGCTGGAAGATAGGCGAGGTCGAAAAATACGTGACCCCTTCGTGGAAGGTGGGGAGCGTTTTTTCCTTCTACCTCGTGATGAACAAGGCTAAATGGAACAGTCTCCCCGCCGACGTGCAGAAGATCATTACCGATTATTCCGTCAATGACTTTCTCCCGCGCTGGCTGGCCGAATGGAACGCGATAGACATCGGGGGCCGCGAGTTCTTCCAGAAGCAGGGAGGCCAGGTCCTGCCACCGCTTTCCGACGCCGAAAGCGCCAGGTGGGTAAAGGCTGCGGAGCCCGTGATAATAGACTTCAAGAAGGACATGGTCGCCAAGGGCTACAAGCCCGCGGAGGTTGACAGTTGGCTGGCCTTTATCAAGGAACGCATCGAATACTGGAAGGCACAGGAAAAGGCCCAGAAGATACCGACCGCCTATAGCTACTAGCGGACAAGTCATTGAGGATGTGTGGGGGATTCGAGGGCAGGTCTCCTTGAATCCCCTTTTTCGGCGTGTGCCGTCCCTCCGGTTTCACCACCTGCCGGCAGCGCAACCGCTTGCGTGCGTCCGAGAAGCATGTGCCCTGAACGAACCATGGTGCGCGCCTGACTTTTTTCTGCATTTCTTTCTTGACAAGAGAATGCGGCTGGAATATCTTAAAGGATACACATGCAAACATAGGTTGTCATATGTAAACATCCTTGCGAGGTGCCGGGCCATGGCTATCGTGAAGTCCGCTGATAGGGTTATCCTCATACTGGAGACCATCTCGACCAGGGATAACGGCATCACGCACGGCGAGCTTTCAAGGGTCACCGCCATTCCAAAGGGGAGTCTCTCGCCCTTGCTTTCCAATCTCGTCGACCGCGATTACCTGATATTTGACGCATCGAACAAACGGTACGTGCTCGGACCGGCGCTTCTGGCCCTCAGCTCACGCTACCTCTCGACGTATCACCTCGTGCGCATCGCCAGGCCGATCATGCACGAGCTCGTCGAGCAGATCAACGAGGACGTCGAGCTCGCCATAATGAAGGATACCGATATTCTCTTTCTCTATGGAGTGGACAGCTCAAAGCCGTTGAGGCACGTCATAGCCGTCGGCGATCGCGCGCCCGCTTACGCGATTGCGGCTGGAAAGGCGGTCCTCGCGTATCTTCCGGAAGATGAAATCTCCAGGTATCTGTCTTCGGTGACGCTGGCGCCCATCACAAGAAACACCGTAACCGTTCAGGACGTGCTGAGACGACAGCTCAAGGATATCCGCTCGGAAGGAGTTGCCCGAGGCTACGGGGAATATTACGAGGACATCAACGCGATCGCGGCCCCGATTTTCAACCTGTACGGCCGCGCGGCGGGATCCGTCGTCGTGCCCCTGTTGAGCGCCCGCCTCGATCCCGCACAGTACCGGTTCATCGAGACGACCTTGCTGAGCGCCGCGGCAAGGATATCGCGCCAGCTCGGTTTCGAGCCGGGAACAGAAGAGGGGAGGTGACGGGAGGGACAAAGAAGGGGTGATAGAGGGACAAAAACCAAGAAAAGGAGGCAATACATGCCAATACGGGGTTGTGCAGCATATGCGAGCGCCGATATCGAGAAGTATACGAGAATGAGGTGGTGGCTCGGCGAGACATGGGGCGACGTCTTTAACAAACATAGCGATGTATATCCCGATAAGATCGGCCTGGTGGACGATGTCGGCCGATGGACGAACAAGGAATTTCGGCAGGCCGTCGACAAACTGGCAATCGGCCTGATGGGGCTGGGCATCAAGCCAAAAGACCGGGTGCTTTTGCAGCTTCCGAACTGGCATGAATTTGTATTCTCCTGGCTTGCGCTCCAGAAAATAGGGGCCATCATCGTCGTCCTGATCCCGCGGCACAGTGCCATGGAAATCAGCCATCTGAGCGCGCAGACGCAGCCCGTCGCCTGGATCCTTCCACAGCAGTACGGCAAGATCGCGTATCAGCCGATCATCGACGCGGTGCTCAAAGAAAACCCCCAGATCAAGCATGTGGTCCAGGCAAGGACTTCCGGCGAGACGAAGTATCCCACCCTCCAAAACCTGATGGACCGGGGAGAGCTGACCGCACGCGAGATCGAGGCCCTGGAAGAGAGGCGCCCCGACCCGGACGAGGTCTCCCAGGTCCTGCCTACCGGCGGCACCACGGGCATGCCGAAACTAAGCCCTCGCACGCACAACTGCTACTGGAATAACGTGGAGTACCATGCCTATAGGTGGGAATTGACGAGCCAGGACACGGTAATGGTCATCACACCCCTGGGCCACAACCTGAGCGTCCACTGGGGCATGGCCGGCGCTCTTTTTTGCCACGCCAAGCTCGTGCTGCTCGATTCGACAAAGCCCGACGACATATGCGCGTGGGTCCAGCGTGAGAAGGTGACGGCCATACCGACCGTCCCCGCCCTGATCGCACGGGTCGTGCAGATGGAAAACCTGGGCACGTATGACCTGAGCTCGCTCAAGAAGATATCCGTCGGCGGGGCACCGAGCACGCATGAATTGGTCAAGACCGTCGGCGAGAAGATCGGCGCCCTGTTCGTCAACGGCTTCGGCTCGGTGGAGGGCACGTGCTCCAGCACGCGGCTCGGCGACAGCATCGACCTCATATGCGGCAGCGTGGGCACACCTATCTGCCCTTACGACGAGCTGAAGATCGTCGACCAGGACGACAGGGAAGTCCCCGTCAACGCCGAAGGCGAGCTCGTGTCAAAGGGGCCGGGCATTTTTACCGGCTATTTCGACTCTTCCGACGAGGATAGGGCAAAGGTCTTTACGAGAGATGGATTTTTCAGGACCGGCGACCAGGCGAAAAAGGACGAGGACGGCAATATCTGGGTCACAGGCCGTATAAAGGACATCATCATCCGGGGCGGTGAGAACATCAGCGCCGTCGAAATCGAAAATTTAATGAGCACCCATCCGGCCGTCGCCGATTCCGCCGTCGTCGCCATGCCCGATAAGATCCTCGGCGAAAGGACCTGTGCCTTCGTCGTGCCGAAACCGGGCTCCACGCCGACCCTCGAGGACGTTGTCTCTTTCCTGAAGAGGAACGGGGCATCGGTCCTTCAGCTCCCCGAAAGGATAGAGCTTGTGGAAGACTTGCCCATGACGAAAGTGGGCAAGGTGGATAAGAAGGGACTCAGGGAAGTGATCAAGAAGAAGATGGAAAAAGAAGGCAAGATATAACCGCGTATAAATTTCGCCAAGGGGGACAGCATGCAGAAAGAAGAATACCAGGTAGTCGGCAAGCCCGTGGAGAGAACCGACGGAAGGGTCAAGGCGACGGGCAAGGCGCGCTATGCAGGGGACCTCATCGCGCCTGGGATGCTTTACGGCAAGATACTGCGCAGCCCTGTAGCGCATGCAAAGATACTTAACATCGATACGAGCGAGGCGAAAAAACTGCCGGGGGTGATAGCCGTCATCACCGGAAAGGATTTCCCCGGCATCCCTTTCGGTACGAGACCCGATACGAGAGACCAGACCCCCATGCCCATCACCAAGGTGCACCACTTCGGCGAAGGCGTGGCTGCCGTCGCTGCTCTCGACGAGGATACGGCGGAAGAGGCCCTCGACCTGATCAGGGTGGAATACGAAGAGCTGCCCGTCGTGCTGACGGCGGAAGATGCGCTGCGGCCGGACGCTCCTCTCGTCAATGAGTTCTGTTCCAGCAACATCGCCTACACGTCAGATTTCAGGTTCGGGGACCCGGAGGCGGGTTTTAAAGAGGCGGACTACATCAGGGAGGAAAAGTTCAGCTCCCAGCGTGTCGCCGTCGGTTTCATCGAGCCCCACGCCTGCCTCGCCGAAGTGGACGCAACGGGCAGGGTCCTGCTGCAAGGCTCCAAACAGAGCCCCTACCCGACGTGGCGCCACATGTGCAGGGCACTCGACCTTCCCCTCTCCAAGATGCGCCTCGTAACGCCTTTCGTGGGCGGTGCCTTCTCCGGGAAGCACGACCCCTTCGACGTCGATTTCGCGGCGGTCAAACTGGCCCAGATCACGAATCGGCCGGTGAAGATCGTGCTTAATTACGACGAGGTGCTCGCCGGGTACCGGCAGCGTAATGCAATGAACGCAGTCCTGAAGATGGGTGTGAAGAAGAACGGCAGGATCACAGCCCTCAAGGCCGAGTGCATCCTCGAAGGCGGGCCTATCGCGGGCATCGGGCCGTTCAACATCTATTTCTTCGGGGCCTGGCTCAACCTGCCCTACAAGGTGCCCGCCGTCGAGTACCACGGCAAACTGGTCTACTCCAACAGGGCGCCCTGCGGCACCGTGAGGGGCCAGGAGATCGTGCTGGCCCAGTATTCGGTCGATTCCCTGCTCGGCATCGTGGCCGAGGACCTCGGCATCGACCAGGTGGAGATACGGGCCCTCAACGCGATAACGAGCAACTACACGACCGCAAACGGCGTCGTGGTCGACGCGTGCGGCCTGTCCGAATGCATAGAGAAATCGGCGGCAACGATCGCCTGGAAGGAGAGCAGGAAGTCGCGTCCCAAGGGCAGGGGCATCGGCTTCAGCTGCGCATCGCACCCTTCCGGTGTGCGTTTGGGGGGACACTTCGGCTCATCTGTCCTCCTGAAGCTGCAGGAGGACGGGAAGGTCATGCTGACCCACGGCGGCACGGAGATCGGCCAGGGCGCCAACACCGTCTTCTGCCAGATGGCGGCGGAGATCCTCGGCATCCCTTTCGAAGACGTCATCCAGGGACCGAGCGATTCGGACACGGCCATCCTCGATTCAGGCATGTTCTCCGACCGCTGCACCTACTGGGACGGCAACGCGACGATCGCGGCGGCCAACGACCTGAAGCGTCAGCTCGCGGAGCTTGCGGCAAAGAAACTCCAGGCGAAACCGGAAGACCTCGAGTTCAAGAACTCCCGGGTCTACGCGAAAGACAAGCCCGAGAAGTCGATCAGTATCCTCGACCCTGTCAGGACCGCCTACTATGACAACGGAACCCCACTTTACGGGAAGGGCTATTGGGCCGCCACCGATATCGACCTCGTGAACTGGAAGACCGGAAGCGGCAACCTGGCCCACGGCATAGATTTCATTGCCACCGCCGTCGAGATGGACGTGGACCTGAAGACAGGGCAGGCGAGCCTGCGCAAAGGGGTGAGCGGTGATGACGCGGGTCAGCCCATCCATCCGGTCATGCTCGAAGGTCAGGTGAACGGCGGCTCTGCCCACATGACCGGCCATGCCCTCCTGGAAGAATGCCTTTACGACGAACGCGGCCGCATGCTCAACTATAGCTGGCGGGACTACAAGCAGCCCACGGCGCTCGATACACCCGAATACGTGGTCGACCACATCCACACCCACGACCCCTATGGGCCATTCGGCGCGAAGGGGGCGGGCGAGGCGAGCTCCTGCTCGACCATCGCCGCCATCGCGAACGGCATCTACGATGCCGTGGGGGTGAGGATCACGGACCTCCCCATCACCCCCGAGAAGATCATCAGAGAAATGAAGAAAAAGGAGGGAAAGTAATGTTCATCAGAAGATTGCCGAAATTCGAATACCATGCCCCAGCCTCCCTTCCAGAGGCACTGGACCTCCTTGCCTTATACGGTGCCGACGCGAAACTGCTGGCGGGGGGGACGGACCTTCTCCTCGCAATGAAGAAGCGCACGAAGACCCCCGCTCACGTCATCAACCTGAAAAGCATCCCCGGCCTGTCGGGCATAAGCGGCGACGCAAAGGGCCTTAAGATAGGCGCCCTGACTACCATGGCGGACATAATGCGCTCTGCCCTCGTGAAAGAGACCTACACGCCGCTGTGGGACGCCGTCTCCGTCATGGGCTCCCCCCAGGTCCGGACCCTCGCGACGCTCGGAGGAAACCTTGTCAGCGCGGTCCCTTCGGCGGATACCGCGCCGCCGCTTATCGTGCTCTCCGCCCAGGCCCATCTTACAGGTCCCTCCGGCGAGCGGACCTGCCCGGTGGAGGCCCTTTTTTCCGCTCCCTCTACCTGTAGCCTCGCTCCTACCGATATCCTGACCCATATCACCATTCCCTTCCCTCAAGGGAAAGGCGCCTACCTGAAGCTCATGCGGCGGGCTGCCCTTGACCTTGCCCTGGTGGGTGTCGCCGCTTATTTCTGCCTCGACGCCAACAAAGTCTGCACACACGCAAAAATTGCCCTCGGCGCGGTGGCCCCCACTCCGATTCGGGCGACGGCCTCTGAGGCCATAATCGAAGGCAAGGTCCTGAATGCGGCCTTGGCGGCCGAGGCCGGGAGCGCTTCAGGGAAAGAATGCTTCCCGATCACCGATCTCCGCTCGTCGCTGGAATACCGCTGCAGCATGGTGGAAGTCCTCACGGAACGGGCGCTGCTCGAAGCCCTGAAACGATCAAACTAAGGAGGAACCCGATGACGAATTTCGTACCACTGACGCTCACCGTAAACGAGATCACCTATACGGTCAACATAGAATCACACCTCACCCTGCTTGAGGTGCTCAGAGACAAGATGGGCCTCACAGGGACAAAGAAGTCCTGTAACG
>PLSJ01000507.1 GCA_003165115.1 Syntrophaceae bacterium
CACTTTATTGGCGCTGCGCAGATGCGAATCGTTCTCTTCTTCGCGCTCGGCGCGCGCTTCTTCATTTCTCCTTTGAGAGGCGTATGAGAGCCGGGGATAGGTCCACGGTCCCCACAAATAAGGGCCGCCCCAATAATACGGGTAACCGAAGTAGTCGAAGTATGATGCCTCGTGCTGCCGGGAAACCGGCTGGTCGGTATCGATGCTGGGGCTCTCCTCCACTTGCTTCTTCGTCAGCGTCACATTGAGCCGCTCTCTGGATAAATTCACCTCGCCGAGCGCGAAAGGCGAGATAAGCACCTTNNTTGCGCCGATGGCATAGCCTTTCAGATCTTTTACCTTGTACTGCATTTTCTCTTCCCTCCTTCTTTTGTGTCTTTCGCGTTGCCGAATGTATGCAATGTGAGAGTTGTCCAAAAAAGCTAATAGCGCGGCCTGAGCGCTGGGCAGGTCGACGTAGAGGATTCCCTCCCTATCGAATGTGGATGGGGAATACGAGGCTGATGCCCGGCGACTGATACGGGGCCGGGGCATAAACAACCGTTGGAGGCGCATAGACAGGTGGCGGATAGTAGCCACGGGGCCGATGCTCCTGCCTGCCGCGCTCCTGCCGGCTGTGGCCTCTATCGTCACCTTTGGCGAAAGCCGGTGCGATGGATATACCGCCGATCATTGAGGCGAAGACGAGCGCCATCACGATCTTGCCGACTGCCGAACGAAACTTCCCGGCTCGCGAGTTCGAGGTTCTCATAGTGCCTCCCATTCTTGGAGCAATTCCCTATCAAAATAGGGTGTGTTGTCTTGATGTTGTAGTAGTCGCGATCATTTGCCCTTTGCCTTTGACTTCGTGCGGCCGTGCTGGCGGAATAACGTATCGGCGCTCTTCTTCTGAGCGTCCGACATGCCCGCATAGAGAGGCTCGAAGGCAGGGATGAATTTCTTGATGCCATCCGCATGCGCCTCGGCAATTTCACTATAGGATTTGAGGTCCTCGACAGCGGTCATGGTACCTGCTTTTCCCGATCTTGCCCTGATGAGCGCCTCCATCGTTTTCGCATTGTCCCTCATCGCTTGGACGACGTTATTCCATAGCTCTTCCTGTGCCGGGGTTATCTTGAGCCTGGTATGGAGATCTTTGATGCGTGCCTCGACACGGTCGCCGCCAGGCGCGTTGGCAGCGGTCGCCAGGCCCGCCTCAGGCGAGGCCGCCCGCGCTGGACTCGGACTTGCGAGAACCATAAAGGCGAGGAGCACCGCCGCCGCAACAGCGAGTGCGGCCGGATAAGTGAACTGACAGGCAATCCTTTTCATGATCTGTCTCCTTATAAGGTTAATTTCCTGGGTCCCAGCGCGTAGAGGAGTTTAAGGGGAGCGCTCGTTCTCCGCCCATTTATAGCAACTATGAATTTTTAGCACGTTGTGTGTTCTTTTTCTGTCCCATAACCAACAATTGTGGCGTCATCATTATTGCTATCGGAGTTGTACATCAGATCAATAGAATCACAAGAATGGTCCAAAGCGTCGTGCCTCCTCCCGCTCACAAATTCTAAACGCAATGGCCTGCCGCTTTACGCACTTGGATCCTTATTCGACCTCACCCCGTATCCTGAATCTGCACTCTGCGAACCTGTTCATTTGGCCGGCTCAAATCCCACCATTCGAGGAACTGGAGGAAGCAATGACGGCAGAAACACGGTTTAAAATCGCTCGCTGCGCTTTCGGGGTTCTCTTGTTGATCTGCGATCCTTGTGCCCGCGGTTTTCCGCAGCACGTCAACGTGCCGTAGCCCGGGCGATTACAAAAAGTTTACCCTGCCGGTATTGACAGCATATTCACTATTTCCAACTTGGTGAGTGGAAGATATATGTTGACCTCTATGCCCGGTCCCACTCGGCTCTCTACTCTTATTCTCCCATCGTGATGCCGCTTGATAATGCGGTAAGCTATGGCGAGGCCCAAACCATTACCAGTTGTTTTTGTGGTAAAGAAGGGCTCAAATATCTTCTCCTTTATCTTCTCATCAACACCTACGTCTGTACCTGCAAGGGAAATGAAATCGCATGCGCCTATGATCTGGTCATCGGCCTTGAGCAGAGATTCAATTTCGAAATTGACCTGATTGATAGCCAGTGAGAATTTGCCGTAACGAGGCATTGCGTCCATTGCATTTCTGACAAGATCAGTCAAGGCTTCCTTCATAAGGGCCATGTCTGCCAAGATTTTCAAGTTTTTCTCTAAGAGCGTTATTGTTACATCGACATCCCCATCAACATGTTGTGGCAAAACACCCTGCACCGTTTTCACAACCTCGTCGATATCCGCCTCTCTCAATCTAGAGCTCTCAGTGGCGCTGAGCGCGGGGAGGATTTTAATCTGGGGTTGTTTTCGAAGACTCCCTTCCATTTTCCACCTCCGAAGCTTCAAGCGTATCGAGTCTATGCTCCTTGTTTTGAGCGGCATAGAGAGCAGTTAAACCTCTTCCGTCGCGCCCGAAGAACACCGATGCTTCCTTGCGAATCTACTTCATGAATAGGACGAGCCACGCCGATGGCGTGATGTGCCGGCACCGGAGGGGGCAACGCGAGCCCCTTTGATGGACGCGAACCTCTTTTCATAGTCGGACGAACTTTTTGTCATCCTGTCCTCTATCCTGTTTTTCCGTGTTCCCTTTTTCATGGCTTCCCTGATGTTCCTGTGAGTGCTGTGAATTGACCTCTCTGGATTAATATAGTGCACAAAAAGACCGTCGTCAGGTTGATAAATGCATGGTCACCTTTTCCTTTCTCGTGTGGAAGCGCAAAGCCTCCAGGGGTCGGTTGCATGCAAGCATATTCTCTTGCGAAGGGAGGAATTTTGTTAAGATCTGAATGCAAGTAACTGCATTTTGGGGGTTGACGAGACCTGGAGAATGACGGATTCTGGGGGAAGAAAATCCGTTAGAAAGAAACAGAAACCGGAAGACCGCAAATGTGCTTCAATATTTCGTCAGCCCTCACTCCCCACTACGCCATCACCACTTCCACGAAGTGTTCCCCCCGGTCATCAGCAAGCGATATTCCCTTCCCCTCCTGGACGACTCCATCCAGGGTAACGGTCGTTGCCCCTTCTTCACCTGCGTGTCTTGGCCGGACCTTTATGTGATACACGGTTTCACGGAAGCGGTAGTGCACGGTGAAAGCATCCCATTCAGTCGGGATACAGGGCTCGAAGGATAGCCTGTCTGCATCCAGTCTGAGGCCAAGGAGCGATTCCACGACGAGGCGGTACATCCACCCAGCCGATCCCGTGTACCATGTCCATCCGCCCCTTCCCGTGTGCGGCGGGACCGCATAGACGTCAGCCGCGACGGCGTAGGGTTCAACCTTATATCTTTCTATGCCTTCTGAGGACTTCCCGTGGTTCACCGGGTTTATCATGGCGAGAAGCTCCCACGCTCGTCGGCTGTCACCCAGTTCGGCAAATGCCATTGCCGCCCAAACCGCCCCTTGAGTATACTGTCCGCCGTTTTCCCTCACGCCGGGGACATAGCCTTTGATGTAACCGGGATTCAGGTCGGATTTGTCAAAGGGTGGATCCAGGAGCTGGACGAGGGCGTCGGTGCGGCGAACCAGATACTTATCGACCGCGTCCATCGCCATCCGGGAACGGGCGGCATCTCCCGCACCGGACAGCACGGACCAGCTTTGCGCTATCGAGTCGATCCGGCATTCAGGGTTGAGCGCCGAGCCGAGGGGGGTGCCGTCATCGAAGTAGGCGCGGCGATACCACTGCCCATCCCACCCGTTCTGTTCGATGCTGCGGCGGAGTTTGTCGGCCTCGCCCTCACACTGTGTGCTAAAGTCCGGGTCTCCATGGAGCCGTGCGATCCCGGAGAACCGGATGAGCACCTCAAACAGGAAGAACGCCAGCCAGACACTTTCGCCCTTGCCGTCCTTGCCTACCATGTTCATCCCGTCGTTCCAGTCGCCGGAACCAATGAGGGGCAGGCCGTGTTCGCCGAATCGGAGGCCTCTCAGGATAGCCCGCACGCAATGGTCGTAGAGACTGGCCGTTTCCTCGGATCGGCCGGGAAGATCATAGTAAGAGTCCTCCTCCGGGTTGACCTGGCCGCCTCTGATGAAGTGAATGGGTTCGTCCAATATCCCCGTATCGCCGGTACTCCGGACATAGCGGCATGTTGCGAGCGGGAGCCAGAGGAAGTCATCGGAACAGTGGGTGGCACCCCCCTGCCGGCCGGAGGGTGCCACCAGTGCTGAACATCTCCTTCCGGAAACTGGCGGCCCGCGCAGAGGAGCAGGTGCTCCCGCACGAGGCGCGGCTCGGCGTGGATGAGAGCCATGGTGTCCTGCAGCTGGTCGCGGAAGCCGAAGGCGCCGCCAGACTGATAGTAGCCGCTTCGCCCCCACAGACGACAGGCGAGCGTTTGGTACAGGAGCCAGCCGTTCACGAGAATATCGACGGACCGGTCTGGTGTTTCCACCTGGACTGCGCCGAGCGTGTGATTCCAGTAGTGCCATACCCGAGCGAGTGCCTCTCGCGCCGCGGCGGAGTCACGGAAGCGGCGGGCGAGCCCGGCGGCGTCATTGGCATTCTGCCCCGCGCCGAGGGTGAAGACGATCTCCCGCTCTTCCCCGTCTTCGAGATCAAAGGCCACTTGTATCGCTCCGCATGGATCGAGTGCGGCCCCAACCCTGCCGGAAAGGCG
>PLSJ01000204.1 GCA_003165115.1 Syntrophaceae bacterium
AATGAGCGCACCGGGAATCGCTGGCATAGGCCGGCACGGGTGGACGCAGACCGGGGAGTTCTGCTATACTTCGCAATATCTTCCAAAAGGGGGCGAAAGTGCCGTTCAGAGAAGCGGGTCTCGTGGCGAAGGACTTGTATGTTGCCGGCTTCCCCTGGTCTGCCTGTTATCTTCTCGACGGAAAAAGGCCGGTCCTTTTCGAATCCGGGTATACGTGCGCGGGTCGCCTCTATGCGGAAGCCATACGGGAAGTCCTGGGCGGAAGGGCGCCCGAGGTCCTCTTTCTCACGCACGTTCACTACGATCATTGCGGTGCGACCGGATACCTTAAACGGGCCTTCCCTTCCTTGAAAGTGGCCGCGTCCGAAAGGTCGGCCGCGATCGTGCGCCGCCCGAATGCCCTGAAACTGATTGCGGACCTTTCCAGGCAGGCGACCTCCGTCGTCTCCAGGACTTTTGACGGCGACCGGTCGAAGCTGATCGACGAGCCTTTCGAAGCCTTCGATGTCGATATCATCCTGGGCGAGGGGCAGACCGTGGACCTGGACGCCATGACCGTTCAGGTCATGGCGACACCGGGTCACACCAGGGACATGCTCAGCTACTACATACCCGAGCGAAAGATACTCTTTGCGACGGAAACAGCCGGTTGCCAGGATGCCGCCGGCCATGTCCTCATCACGGCGCTCGCGGATTACGATGATTTCCTCTCTTCTTTCACGAGGGTTGCCGCGCTCCCCATAGACATACTCTGCCAGGGACACCGGTACGTCTGGGTGGGGGCCGACGAAGTCCGCGACTTTCTCACCCGGTCGCTCGCCACGGCGAAGGACTTCCGGGAGAAGGTGGAGCGACTGCTCCGGGAAGAGCACGGATCGGCCGAGCCGGTCGTGGCGCGGATCAGGGCCGAGGAATATGACACAAATACGGGGCCGAAGCAGCCGGAAACCGCATATCTCACCAATCTTCGCGCCACGGTTACCCGTCTTGCCGAAAAGCTGAAAAGAGCGGGCGGGATAGCGTAGGCCCGTCCGGTGAGCCTTTTCGCTCTCGCACCCACAGGTCTTGCCGGTCCCGTGGACCGGTTCTTCACAGCTTCTTCCGGGTTTTTTTAAAGACCTCTATCCCTGCTTTCTCCTCCAGGGGGCAGACGTATTCGCAGATGCCGCAGCCGGTGCACAGCTCATCGACGACGTAAGGCTTCTTGAGCACGATTTCTTTCCCGTTGTAGTCGATCTCCCTGACCGTTTCGAACCTGATCGCCTTGTCCGGGATCGGGCAGTGCTCCTCGCAGACCATGCAGTTCATCTTCTTTGCGTAGGGCAGGCAATGGTTCTTGTCAAACACGGCAAGTCCGATAACGGCCTTCTTTTTCTGCTCCAACGGCAGCTTCGGTATCGCCCCGGTCGGACAGACCTGCCCGCAGAGGCTGCAATTGTATTCGCAGTAACCCAGGCGCGGCACGAGCGTGGGCGTGTAGAGGCTGTAGATGCCCGCTTGCAGCGAGGCCGGATAAAGGGCGCTTCGCAGGCAGACTTTCATGCACTCCCCGCACCTGACGCATTTGTTCAGGAAGTCTTCATCCTTCCCGACCCCAGGCGGACGGAGCAGCCGCGTCTCCCTGACCGTGGTTTTCGTCCCGAGCATGCGGGAGACGAAGAGTCCCGACGCGAGCGACGCGACCCCCGTGACGAAAACCCTCCGTCCCGGCGAAAAAACAGCGTTCTTCGCGCGCTTCAGGGAGAGGCGGAAGCTCACGCGCCCGTGAGCGCATTTCCTTTGACAGTCGAGGCAGAGGATGCAGTCGCTCTTCTGGAATATTTCCTCGTCAAAAGTGGTGGGACAATGGGTCCGGCAGTCGCCGCAGTCGGCGCAAAGCCGGACAGGCAGCCTCTTGAATATCGAGAGGCGGCCGACAAGCCCGAGCAGCGTGCCCAACGGGCAGAGGTTCCTGCACCAGTTCCTGCGCTCGAACCTCTCCAGAAAAAGGATGCCCGCGAAAAAGAGGAGAGAGACGAGGGCGAGGGGGTAAAAGGTGTCGCGAAAAGGGAGCAGGTAGCTCTTGAGGAAAGCGTAGCCCGGGTCCAGGTAGTCCCTCGAGTCACCGAGGAGGCGGTAAAGCCCCACCCAGCCCTCGCGGCCAAAATAGCCGACAAGGGGATAGACGGAGAAGGTCAGGAAGCGGACGAAAATTGCCATGGGGTCCAGGAGACCGGCGAGGTTCATCCTGAAAAGGGCCGCGAAAAGGACGGTGAAGAGGAGATAATATTTGAGCCTTCCCTTCAGGAACCCAAGGGGTCTGTGCTTCTTAATCCTTTTCGTCGTCAGGTCGATAACCGTCCCCAAAGGGCAGACCCAGCCGCAAAAAAACCTTCCCAGGACGGCGGAACAGACCAGGAGAAGGAGGCCGGGGAGAAGCAGGACGGTAAGCGTCTTTGCCGCCAGCAGGCTGCTCAGGGCCACGAGAGGGTCCATCCTGAAAAAACTGTTCAGGGCGATCGATATCTCGTCCTTGCCCCGGTAGTCCGTGGTGACAAAGAGGAAGAAGAACACGATGAGGAAAAGGAGCTGAAAAATACGGGAAAGATTGATTTTCATATCTCGAATCTCATATCCCGAAACGCGCCGAAGCCGCTCCTATGCCTTGATTATTTTCACTTTCTCCAAATTTATCTCGCCGAGTCCTCTTTTGGCCGCGGTCACCGTGATCGGCACGTCCTGGGGCTTGAGCCCGAACAGGCCCGTGGCATACGCGTCGGCCGCAACGATATCGGTCGAGGCGATCACCTTGTTCAGGACCTTCACGTCCTTGAGGCTCCCCCCGGTGGGACCGTGGGCGGTAAGGATGCGGGTGGCGTCGATCACCACCAAATGGCTCTTTACCGTGCTGTTCACGTCGGCGAGGGCGTCCTCGATCTGCCGGTGGATAAACCCCCTGTCCCCGCCCATGATGCCCATCATGTTCTTCAGGGCGAGGGTCAGGCCCGTGAGGGAATGGTGCTTCGCGATGGGGACGTTGATGAAGACATCGGCGGTGAGGGCGTCACCGTAAAGCTCCCATTCCTTGATGAAGGTCGCACCCTTGAGGTGCACCTTCTTGTAACGCTCCTCTTCCACGTACCTGACGTCCACATTCTTGAGGTCTTTTAAGGCGGCGGGTATGCCGCTGTTCTCGTACGTCCTTCTCATGTCGTTGCAGGGATTGTCGAAGACCTTCACCCGCTTCGCCCCGGCCTTGAGACACTCCTCCACGATCGCCCGCATCACGGCGGGGTGGGTGGTCGCGGCCTGTTCCGGCCTCCTGTCCCATCCCATGTTCGGCTTGACGACAACCGTATTCCCGGCCTTCACGAACCGGCCCATACCCCCCAGGGCATTGATGGCGTTCCTCGTGACGGCGCCATAGTCCTGGCCCTCGGCAACCGCGACGACGGAAGCCTCCTTTGCCGAGACCTCTTTCACCAATAAACGATTCATTACAACAAAGATGCCTGAACACTTGAGAAACTCTCTTCTATTCATAGTGCAACCTCACGATATCATTTATTAAACTTTCCTTTTAACTTTCTCTATCCT
>PLSJ01000026.1 GCA_003165115.1 Syntrophaceae bacterium
GTTTCCAAATGCGTTTGCCCTGTCGTCATCGGCGGGCTGCCGCATAATGAACAGGTGAGACAGTTTACGGGCGCCGATACTGTGCCGGGGACGCGGTGACGGGCATCAATATATGTACGCGCGTTTAGGCATGGAAACGCGTGCGCGTCGGCGCTTCACGACTCACGGGATTGTCGCGGATGCGGGCGGTAAAGGGCCGTTGTTACAGGACATTACGTTTTATCTTGACACATGGTGATGTACGGTATAGTATGTCTGGCTGACTTAAAACAAAGCCAAACCGCACCGGCCGCCCGGGTAAATGTCCGGGCGGCATCAAGTGAAGGCGAGTGGGCTTTGACGCGGGGTGCCGTTTCCGCCCTGCCCATCTTCGATTATATAGTGTGGGTCATGAACGAGTACGTAAGGCTTTCCGAAGCGGTGACGCGGGACAAAAGCAACTGGTCCATTCAACGAATAATCGTGCGCAGAACGTGCTCGGTCCTCTATATGCTGTTCAACGGTGTGTGCATGATCGTCTATGCCTACCAGATATATCTTTGGATAAGACAGGGCTTCTGGACGAAAATCCCCTCACAGGTCTTATTGACCCGTGGGCTGGAGTCGAGGGTCCTTAACCTGTCGGGGACGATCGGCGGTGTGGTCCATTGGACCCTCAACGTCGAGCTTGCCTATACCCTTTGCGTAATCGCCACGATATTCTATGTTTTCAGGTGGCTTGCAGACAGGAAGGGCAAGAAGGGCATATAAGCCTGAAGGACAGCATTCCCGCAGCTTTCGTCTTTTCGAAAAGAGCTCTTTGCCGAGACCCTACCCTACCACAGGTACGGACGCGGGTAATAATAATAGGGTGGAGGCGGACCGTAGACCCGCGCCGGCTGCCTGACGGTCGGTACCTGGTTTCCCTTGCTGTACATGCATTGCAGATAGGCGTTATCGTACCGCCTCTGTAGCTCCGAGGCCGAAAGGGCACCCTGGTTGGCTCCTACGGATGTCCCGCCGAGGAGACCGGCCGCCCCGCCGATTGCGGCGCCGGCACCCACGTTGCCCGTAGCGGCGCCGATCGCCGCTCCCAGTCCGGCACCCACTATTGCACCGATCGCCGCCCCGCCGGCAGCGTTTTGATTGGCGGTCTGACCCGGGGACGCTCCCCCTATCTGCTGCTGTGCCCATCCTCTGCATACCGCGTCGTCGGCCTGGAATGCCTCGAACGGCTTCCCTGCCGCGGGGAGCACCGTCACACTGGGACCCGTGGGGAGGGTCGCGCACCCGCAAAGAGCGGCGAGGGCGAAAAATAACGGCATAACTCGTCTCCAGTTCATTTTCATGACTCCTTCTTTCCCGGCCACTCTTCCCGGCTTTTGCCCACCGCGAGAGACGGCCGATGTCGCAACGTATACCGCCGGAGAAGACCAGCGTCCCTATCCCCATTATTCTACAAAATGCCGCAGGATTGCAATAACTATTTCAGGCTGGTCGATCGGAAGGTCGCGTGCCAACGTAGAGTGACGCAAGGCGCCTGGTCCGGGTAAGGCCGACGGAAATGATCGGGTCTTCCGGACCGTTAGTGATGACCGCCACCGCGACCCCATCCGCCGTGCCCGCCGCCGCGACCCCAGCCCCCGTGGTAACCGCGGTAATAGCCATGGCCAAAGTACCCCCCGTGGAAGCCGTAATATCCATAACCTGGGTAGCCGTAATAGTACGGACCGGGATAGCCGTAATACCCATAGTCGTATGGCCCGTACCCATAATAGGCAGGCGGCGCGGGGCCCGCGGGCACGACCGCGCAGGCGGCAAGGAGCGTCGCGGCAAGGAGGGCGAAGAGCAGTTTCACCATGCCTTTAATATAAGGGTTTCCGCGGGGAAAGTCAGGCTACCGCCGGGCCTGCCGCCTCCCGCAAGGCCGCCTTCCGCAAGGCTGTTTTTCGTCGCCTGTACGTGGTATGATCACCCTTATTCAGGAGAGGATTCTATGACATATTTCGCATGGCTTGTTTTTCTGGGTGCGGCAATGCTCGAAGTAGGCGGCGACGCGGTCGTCCGTAAAGGGCTCAGGGGAAGCAGTCTCGCCGTTATCCTGCTCGGATGCGCGACGTTAGGGGCCTACGGGGTCCTTGTCAACACCGTGAAATGGGATTTTTCGAAGCTGCTCGGGGTCTATGTGGCGGTATTCGCACTCGTCAGCATACTATCGGGCCGCTTCATCTTCAGAGAAGACGTGCCCCTCACGACCTGGATCGGGCTGGCCGTGATCGTCTGCGGGGGCATGATAATCCAGTTCGGGAACAGGATGTGAAAAAGACGTGCCGGCCGCCTCGGTTGAGGGCGGCCCGAAGTCTGCCCGCGACGCCGGTCCGGGGCCAGGGCAAACGCATTTGGACTATACCCCGTCACTGGACGGAACCTTCAAGTATCTTGCCGAGATAGTCCATATCCCACCCGGCCCTGAGACGTTTGGTCTTGATGCTCCTTCTTTTTGAGTTCTCTTGTCTCAAGAGATTAAGCGCGATATGTCTCAAGACGGCGAAGTTCGCCGGCGCATGATCTTTCCGTATTCGGCATTCGT
>PLSJ01000419.1 GCA_003165115.1 Syntrophaceae bacterium
TGAGGGGCGACAAAAATGGGGGGCGCCTTTCGCATGTGCCGGAGGCGATGATATCCGCCGTAAGGGAGGTCGTGGAAGGATGCGGAAACGTTGTTATCCATACGCCGCGAAAATCCTATGCGGCTAACCTCTCCTGCGCCGAGTGCGGACGCATGCTCACGTGCCCGGCCTGCGGGGCGGCCTCGCTCGGCTACCGCAAGGCGGACGAGACGCTTGCCTGCAACGGCTGCAAGGGCGTCTTCCCTTACGAAGAGCGGTGCCCCCACTGCGGCTCCGGCTCCATCATGTTCCTGGATGCCGGCGCGGAATACCTGGAAGCGCGGATGAAGGAGGCTTTTCCGCAGCACACGGTACTCAGGGTCACGGGCGAGACAGACAAGCTTAACGACCTCCGGTCGTTGGAACGCGGCAAGGGGCATATCATCGTGGGGACCCACGTCCTCTCGAAGCTCTACGGGCTCGACACGGGCCTGCTCATACTCTATGGATGGGGAGACTTACCCAGGATGGGCGGCTACAGGGGGAAGGAGAAGGCGTTCCAGGTGTTCACGAACCTTATCGACGCCTTGAGGCCGCGAAAGCTTCTCCTCTACACGCGCGGCGAGACCCTCGACCTCTCGCCCTATCTCACGCCCCGGCAATTCTATGACGACGAGCTGGCCAAAAGACTCACCGCCGAGTTTCCCCCGTACGTCCGGCTCGTTTCCATAAACGTCCTGAAACGAAGCCGCACATCCGGCGAGAAGACCATAGACGCGATCGAGAAGCTGACGCGGGACGCCATGCTGGAGCACCAGATGCTCGGGCCCATCCAGGTAAAGGGACGGTATGGCTGGAGGGTGGTCCTTAAAGGGGAAGGAGAAGCC
The DNA here is from genome assembly GCA_003165115.1 of Syntrophaceae bacterium. GTDB lineage: Bacteria > Desulfobacterota > Syntrophorhabdia > Syntrophorhabdales > WCHB1-27 > BOG-1155. The sequence goes on from PLSJ01000419.1 coordinate 867, forward strand.
TTCTCCGCGCTCCTCGCGTCCCTCCACCGGCTGGCCGGCGTGCATATCGAAGCCGACCCCCTCAACGTCTGACAACCGTCCCAAGAGAACCGATTTCCCCCAGGAAGACGCCCTCTTGAAATTCGGCCGGAAGCGACACTAGTTTAGAAACAAGGGGATTCTGCGTGGAAAAATCGCTTTTCAGAAGGGCCTCCAACCGCGTCCTGCACCTCGCCGCCCGTTTCCTGCCGGGCGCCGTCACCGTGAGACCCTTCCTGCACAAGCTCCGGGGCGTGCACATCGAAGGCCACGTATTCATAGGAGAAGAGGTCTACCTCGAGAATGAAGACCCCGAATGCATCGAGATCGGCGACGGCACCCAGATCGCCCTTCGGACCACCATTATGGCCCATTTCCGCGGCACGGGAAGGGTCGTAATAGGACAAAACGCATGGATCGGACCCAACTGCGTGATCGTGGCGTCGGTACCCGGCGAGGTGGTGACCATAGGAGAGGGCGCGGTGCTGGCCGCGGGGTGCGTGGTGACGAAAAGCGTGCCGCCCCACACGCTCGTGGGAGGCGTGCCCGCCCGGCCGATCGCGCTCGTCCGGGTCCCCATCAAGCTGACCACCAGCTACGAGGACTTCCAGGCAGGCATCGAGCCGATCCCTTAAGGAGAAAAGAAGAGAAAGTGGCGTCGACCCCGCGCGAGTTGTTGATCGTCCTTGCCGAGAAACCCTCGGGGAACGATATCGCCATGGGTGCCCTGGCGGATTTCCTCGGCCTGGAGGTCCTTTTCCGCGATTTCATGCGCCTCCTGTCGGAAGGGTTCGTACAAGGGCGGATGCAGGACAACAGGATGCCGGCCGCGATAAGCGGCGGGGCCGTCGGCGATATACTGCGGCACGGCCTGATGGAGAGGTTCCGGTCGTTCCTCGCCGCACACGCGTCGTCTTTGCTCGTCTACGGCGTGGCGCCCCGGCACGGCGTCGCCGAGGGGCTGAGCCGGCTTACGGGCGGCGCGATAAGGGGGGTGAAGGCCCCCGGCAGCATCGGTCACAGCTATGAGGTCGCGGCGGACGGCCGGGAGGTCTGTGGACAACTGTCGGGGCTTCGCATCGGGCCGGTGACGAGCGACTTCGACCACGTTTTCGTGATGTCCGGCGCGCCCGCGAAGACGTTCGTATCGATAGACGGGGAGCCTTTTTTCGTGATGACCCCGGTGGACGGCTACCCCGTCTTCCTCACAGGGGCGAGCCACGTGGCCGATGTGCGCACCCCTGTTTCCAGCCAGCCCGACGTGAAGGCCGTCTTCTCCCCGCTCCTTCCCGCCGCCATGTACCTGAAGGGGGTGTTCAAGGCCGCCGCCTGGCGCCAACCGCGGAGCCGGGCCTGCCTTATAGTGGACGATCCGCTCCTGAAAGAGCGCTACGGTTTTTTGCACTTCCGCAGCCTGGTCGACCTGATGGACGCCCACGATTTCACCACGTCCATAGGGTTTATCCCCTGGAACTTCAGGCGGACCGGCCGGGAAACGGCCCGCCTTTTCAGGGCCAGGCCGGACAGGGTTTCACTCTGCGTGCACGGGTGCGACCATACGCAGGATGAATTCGGCCTGCCCGATCGGGAGGGCCTTCACTCCATGGTCAGGACGGCATCCGACAGGATGGAGCGCCATGGGGCCGCCACGGGGATAGCCTTCGACAATGTCATGGTCTTCCCCCAGGGCGTCTTCTCCATCCCTGCCATGGAAGCGCTCAAATCGAACAATTATCTGGCAGCGGTCAATTGGGACGTCTTCCCCGTCGATTTCCAGGGCCCGCTCGAAATGAAGGCATTCCTGGAACCGGCCGTGACGGCTTTCGGGGACTTCCCGCTTTTCCTGAGGAGGCTCCCCGAAGAAGTCGACGATATCGCCATGGACCTATTTTGGGGACGGCCCGCCCTCATCATGGCGCATCACGCGTTCTTCAGGGACGGGCACCACAAGGCCGTGGAGACAGCTAACAGGATAAATGCCCTGGAAGGGGGCGTCGAATGGCGCAGTCCCGCGGAAATTATCAAGCGGTCATACCTGTCGAGGAAAGAGCCGGACGGTGCGACCGGGATAAAGAGCTACGTCGCCGAGACGGTCATCGAAAACCCGGCGGTCTGCGGGAAGCGTTACATCCTGACCAAAAAGGAGCCTGCCGTGCCTTTGCGCGTAACGCTGGCAAGCGGGAAGGAGCCAGCGTACGAGCACCGGAACGGCGAGCTTTGCCTGGCCCTCGACGTCGGACCTCACGGCCGGGAGTCCGTTACCCTAGTCTATCCCAACGACTGCCCACGGCCCGGCAGCGCCGGGGGATTCAGGCGTGCCGCCGGGATACGCATGCGGCGCTACCTTTCCGAAATAAGGGACAACCACCTCAGTCGGAACGACCGGCTCTTGTCGCTGGCCGTGAAGCTCAAGGACCGCCTCCTGCCGTAGCCCTTCCGGCCCCTCTTTTTCCTTTGCTTTTTGGCCCCGCGTGATTACAATGGAAAGGTAACCATGCGCATTCTGATAAACTGGCTCATCACGACCGCCGCCATCCTGATCACCGCCTACCTCCTGCCCGGCGTCACCGTGCGGAGCCTCACGGCAGCCCTCGTGACCGCCCTCGTCCTCGGGCTCATCAACGCCTTCATCAGGCCGATCCTCATTCTCCTGACCCTCCCCCTCACGATCCTGACCCTGGGGCTGTTCACGTTCGTGCTGAATGCCCTGCTCGTCCTGGTGACGAGCGCCGTCGTGCCGGGTTTCGACGTGCGGAGCTTCTGGTGGGCGCTGCTCTTCAGCCTCGTCTTTTCCGTTGTCAGCTTCGTGCTCCATCGCATAGCCCCCGTCTGATACCGAATCGCTTCCTTTCTTCTTTCTCTTCCTCTCATGGAGCCGTATTCTTCGTCGGCGGGATTGACAAAGGGTGAAACGTGGTTAGCTTTACACTACGTTGAAAGGAAAGGAGGTGAAACAGTATGAAGAGAGGCAGAATTCTCGTGTGGCTGCTCCTGGTTGCCGTCATGGCGGTCTGGACCTTCGGCGCGACGGACGTGTTGGCGGGCGCAAAGAAGAGTCAGGATCAGCAGGGACAGCAAAGCGGCGCGTCCGATTCCCAGGGCACGATGGGCAGCTCGGGTTCCAGCATGGGCTCCCAGGGTTCGCAGGGCGCATCCGACTCCAGCATGGGCTCCCAGGGCTCGCAGGGCAGCAGCTCCGGTTCGACCATGGGCCGTTCCGGAACGGATGCTTCCGGCGGAACAGGCGGGTCTGGTACTTCGGGCGGTAGTGCCGGAGGCGGCATGAGTAGTGGAAGCAGTGAAGGAGGCAGCTCCGAAAGTCAGGGCAACAAGTAGTAGAGGGTAGCAAGCCCCGCTCGCGTTCGATCGATCAAGGCCCTTTCACACCACTCACGTAAAGACGATCCCGTTCCGCGGCAAGCGCTGTCTTGTCGCGGAACGGGGAAGGGTAACGCGTGCCCGAATGCGATTCGTATTGGCCGGAATCTATACCTGCACGAGGTCCATGGGTGTTTTCGTCACGCGTTCGAGCCGCTCTTTTCGGGTGATAAAATCGACTTCTATGCCTATCGCGCCTTTTCCCGGAAAGATGAATTTCGGCTCGCAGGCGAAGAACATGCCCTCCTTGAGGAGCGTGCCGTGGCGCGCGGTAATGACAGGCGGCTCGTNNGGATCTCCAGGCCGAGGCCGTGTCCGAGGAAGGACACCTGGGTGGCGCCGAAGCCCATGAAATGCGCCTCGAGGCCCGCCTTCCGCACTTTCTCGCAGGCCCTCGTAAATATATCGATGCACTCGACCCCTTCTTTTCCGAAAGCTTCTATATCTTCCAGTATCTCCCGGGCTACCTCATAGGGCTTGAGGAACATCTCGTCGAGTCGTCCGACCACGTACGACCTGGTCTCGTCGGTAACATAACCGTTGTACCCACCGCCATAATCGACGACCA
>PLSJ01000510.1 GCA_003165115.1 Syntrophaceae bacterium
GAGATCGGCCACGACCAGCACGTCGCCCGCGAACCGCTTTTTTATCTCCCGCGTGGCCTTTTGAATGATCCCGGATTCGTTGTAAGCGCCGCTGCCCATCTCGTCTTTTTCTGCAGGAATGCCGAAAAGGAGCACCGCCGGGATGGAGAGGCCGATGACCTCCTCGACCTCCGCGAGGGCCGCGTCGAGAGAGAGCTGGAAAATGCCCGGCATGGACGGGATGGCTACGCGGTCCGGACCGTCCTCCCGTATGAATATGGGGTAGATCAGGTGCTGCGCCGAAAGCTCGTGCTCCTGGATCAGGCCCCTCAGCTTTGCGTTTTTCCTCAGCCTCCTCGGCCGGTATTCGGGAAAACCCATATCTCCCCCTTATTCAAGGTCCCTGTCGGTTGCAACGAGAAGAAGCGTGCTCCATCCGAAAGAGCCGGCAGCCTGCCTTTATGGGGAGCTTCGCTTCCGTGAAAAAAGTCTCAGAATAGAGGGTATTATACCATAAAAAGGCGGCGCTGACAGACTTGTGCCGATTTCGAGCTTTCCACCCGGTTTCTGCCGTTCTGCTTTGCCGAGTAGAGAAAATCGTCGGCGAGCCNNGCCACTCCGAAGCTCAGGGTCACGTGGTCCGCGGCGCGTGAAAAGAGGTGCGGTATCGCGATGTCGTTGATCTTCCCTCTTACTTTGTACGCGACCGTCTCGGCGCCGTCCGCGTCGGTATCGGGCAGGACGCAGGTAAATTCCTCGCCGCCGTACCGGGCCGTCAGGTCACCCGGCCGCCTGACGACCGAAACCAGGGCATCCGCGACCTGCCGCAGGCAGTCGTCTCCCGCCNNGGGATCTGCTCCCGCATGCAGCGGCGCCATTCATGCCCGAAGAACTCGTCGAAACGGCGTCTGTTTGCGAGTCCTGTCAATCCATCGGTGGAGGAAAGGGCCTCCAGCATATTCCGGTAGCGTCTTTGCTCGGTCACGTCGCGGAACGTCCAGATCCTTCCGTAGTGCTCACCGTCTTTACCCACGACGGGAGACGAGTACGCATCGAGAACAACACCGTCCTTAAGATCGAGTTCCATATGGACCGTCTCGTTGGGGTGGCTGTAAAGGCGGCCGATCTTTTCAAAGAATTCCCTTGAATGTTCGATCCTGCCCATGAGGTGCAGGATTATTCGCTCGTCGTCGAAATTGCCCTCCGGTATTTTCCACATGTCGGTCATCCGCTGGTTTATGATGACCCTCTGCCTCTGCCCGTCCAGCACCAGGAGGCCGTCCCGGGACGAATTCAGGAGGGTATGAAGAAACATCGTTTCCCAGCGCAATGCGTTCTCGGCGTGCTTGCGGCTGGTCACGTCGCGGAACGTCCATATGCGGCCGTAGTACCTGCCGTCGCTGACAACGGGAGCCGAGTACCGTTCCAGGATAGTCCCGTCGGTGGACTCGGTTTCATCCACGCCGGTCTCGTAGGGGTGAGAGTTAAGGTAATCGATTCTTTCCATGTACTGTTCGGGGTTCTTGATTGTGGTTGAAAGATACCGTATCTGGTCTGCATTGTCCGACGCATCGGCGAATTCCTGCGGAAGCTTTCTCAGCTCGACGTAGCGCCGGTTCTGGAAGACCCTTCGCCGCTGCTCATCCACGACGATGATGCCATCGCACGAAGAGTGCACGAGGGCCTCTAAGAAGGCGGTTTTTTGGCGCAGGACGTCTTCCGCGCGCTTTTGATCGGTGATGTCCTGGTTCGCGCCGTAGTACCGGATAGTATTGCCCTCGGCATCCCTGCTGACGCGGATGCGCGTCAGGACGTGGCGCACCTCGCCATCCCTGCGGACGATGCGGTGTTCGGCGTCGTTAAGGAATTCCCGTTCCGTGCTTGCCAGGCGCTTTTTCGCCGTTTGCTGAAAGATCGGCATATCATCGGGATGCACGAACCTTTTGCCGTACTCCTCCCGGGGCATCCGATAGCCGCCTTCCCGTTCGGCCGTCGTGCCGTAAAAGGCGTAGAAGGCGTCGTTGAAAACGAACTCCGCTGTCGCCGGATCGACCTCCCAGTAAACGATGCGGGCAAGGTCCATCGCCTCCGACAGCTTGAGCTGGCTGGTAAGCAGTGCATCTTCCGCCTCTTTACGGGCGGTCACGTCCTCGATCGTCCCCTCGCAATACCGCAACACACCTGCGGCGTCGCGGACGGCGCGGGCGTTCAGGGAGACCCAGATGTTCTTCCCGTCCTTTCGCCTGCCCAGCCGCTCGAAGCCTTCCACGAAACCGCTCTCTTTCAGACGTTCCATGAATTCCTGACGGTCCTGGGGGTGCGCATACAACTGGCCCCCGATGTCCGTCACCGCCGAGATCAGCTCTTCGGCCGATCCGAAACCGAGAATCCGCGCGCACGCGGGGTTGGCACTCAGGAACGACCCCTCCGGCGTGCTCTGGAATATCCCCTCCAGGGCATGCTCGAAAATGGACCGGTATTTCTCCTCGGCACGGCTGAGCGCCTCCTCCGTCCTCTTGCGCTCGGTGATATCGTAGGCAAAAGTGATGACCCCGGCGATTTCCCCTTTCTTGTCGTAATAGGGGACCTTGTCATACTGGGCCCAGCCCACGGCCCCGGAGGAGAGCGTGTATTTCTCCACGGCCCCCAGCTTGGGCTTCCCGGAACCGATGATCTCCCTGTTGTCGGCCGCGATCTTCGAAGCCTGATCGAAGGGGAGTGCCTCGTACAGAGTCTTTCCGACAAGTGTTTCGGCGGGCAGGCCCAAATCGCGCGCGACCGTACTGTTGACGCGGCGTATCCGCCCTTCCTTGTCAAAATACCAGATTCTCGCCGTCATCGAATCGAATACGGCCCGGTATTTCCGCCTTTGTATCCTGATTCCTTCTTCCAGTTGTGCGTGCCCGGTTTCCGCTGATTCGAGCGCGGCGACCCGCCGGCGCAGCGCTCTCAACTCTTCGAGGAGCTCCGTCTTCGTCATCGATTCGTCTTTCATCGAGGGACCCTGGATTCGCACTGATTATTTATCGGCAGAAATGTACAGCATCTTAAACATCGCTTCCTTCGCGGCCGGGTCGGACGGCAAAGCCTCCCTTGCGCGGCCCCGGACATCCCTTCCCCTTACGCGGAAAAAGCCGACGGGACGAGGGAACCCCGTCCTTAATATTTCTTCCCGCGGGCCGATAAATGAGAGCGGCGGCGGATTGCGTGGCCGCGAACGACGAAAGGGGCGAGGCGGAGGAGACGTGAGAGAACGAGAGATGGGTATGGGCCGTTCGATCAGGCCGGCGGGCTTGGCTGCCGGCGGATGCGGAACCCGCGTGTTCAATGAAGAAGACTTTCTCAGGAACCTGGGCGGGGACCGGGACCTTGTTCGCACCATCGTGACGATGTTCCTCGACGACGCACCCTCGGGGATGGAATGCCTCAAGGAAGCCGTCGACCGTAACGACGCGGCCGAAATGCGCCGGTTGGCCCACAAGATGAAAGGGGCCGCCGCGAACATCCGCGCCGAAGCACTCGCCCATATCGAGGACAACGGCTCCCGGCGCGACATGACAGGGGCGGCATCGCTGTTTGAGGCTACGCGCCGCGAACTTGAGCGCTTCAGGGATCTCTTCACGGAAAAGACGGACCGGGCACGCGACGACGAGAGGGGTGATGCCGGACCGGGGAACATTTCGGGGTAATCCGGCCTCCCGTTTTAAGGATCGCTTTCTATGAAAATATTAATTACGGACGATGACTTTATCAGCAGGAACGTACTGCACGCCATCCTTCTCCCTTACGGCAGGTGCGATATTGCCGCCGACGGCCAGGCGGCCCTCGATGCCTTTATGCTGGCTCACGACGAGGGGAAGCCGTACGACCTCATCTGTGTGGATGTGCAAATGCCGGGGATGGACGGCCATGAAACGCTTAAACGGATACGGGCGCTGGAGACGGAAATGGCGCTCCCGGAAGACAAAAGAGTAAAGGCCATAATGGTGTCCGCGTCGAGGGACGTGAAGAACGTGATCGCCGCCAAAGAGTCGGGGTGCGAGGCGTATCTCGTGAAGCCCGTGGAAAAGGAGAGGCTCCTTGACGAGATCAGGGAACTGAAGTTCAAAGTGAGCGCCATTTCATAACCCGGTCTCCCCGGTCCCGAAAAGGCGCGAAAAACGACCCGCTGACACAAATAAAATACCAACTAACCGATAATCACAGACAACGGCGCTTCCCTACAATTTCAGGAGCGCCTGAAAGGGCTGGTAGGCCTTAAGGGCATCGACGAACCTGTAGGCGACCTCGTATTCGAAAAAGACGAGAAACACGCAGCAGGCAAGCGATATCGATAGAAGGAGCACGGCCAGATGGTTATGGCGCGATTCCTTGTCGAAGAAGGCATGGGGATCGAAGCTCCACGCAAGAAGCGACCGCCAGAAGTCCTCGTGATTCCTGAAGAAGACCTTCCGAAACAACCGGCAAAAAATGAGAAGCACGGGCACGTTGAGCACGCCGAGAAGAATTATTGAAACGATATCCATAATTGATTACCTCACTTCCGTCTAGCGGATGCAGAGTACCAAATGTCGCGCAGGAATGTCAAATCGATAATGTGTGAAGCTCAACCGTACGTCTCAGCGATATCCGCCTGTCGTTGGCGGCGAAAATCATGGGGCGGATGCAAAACCGTCATTATTTTTTTGTCGGTAATGCCGTTGGGTTAAAAAAAGGCTTGACGATGTTATATCCATGTGTATATAACATACGTTATATAGTCAATGTAATAACGAGTCCCACCAACTTTGGGGACACGGCTGCAACGCTGCGCCCCCCCAAGGGTATGGGC
>PLSJ01000115.1 GCA_003165115.1 Syntrophaceae bacterium
ATGCCGTTGGATTTCGCCGTACCTTGAAGAGAGGGAGTCGCAAAGGAGTAATCCGATATGGCAAACGAACCCGCGGATACAAAGGACCACTCTTCGTACGCGCCGGGCAGGCCCGGTAAGCCGTTCTTTTTTCCGGTCGGCATACCCCTGCAGATCGAAATCAGCGGTGTCCCTTCCAGGATGAAGAGCGTCTCCGTCGGCTGTCTGCCCGACAACTGCCTCATCATAAGGCAGCCGTCCACTCCGGCGCCAATCTCGAAGATGCTTTTCAAGGGGAACAAGGTTACCGTGCGCTATATAGACGGCGGCAATGCGTTCGGATTCGAATCGGAATTGATCGCGGTCGCGGACCAGCCCGCGAGGATATTGTACATTTCTTACCCCGTGCACATCATACGAAAAAGCCTCCGGAGCAGCAGAAGGATCGAATGTTATCTCCCTGCCCGGATCTCCCGCCGTGACCCGCAGGCCGGCATAGAGGCCCCGCTGGGTGAGGGGGTAATCATCGACATAAGCAGGACAGGGTGCGGGTTTACCATGGCGAGCGAGTCTCATGACGACGCCCTGGCGGCCGTGGGCTTGGGCGACACGGTCGTTCTCGGGTTCCACACGCCGGGAACGGAAAACAGGATCGCCCTCGCCGGAAGCGTAAAGAGGATACAGCGGGACGAGGAAAGGACCGACATAGGCATCTCCTTCCATGAAATGGAAGAAAACCTGAAAGAAGAGATCCTGGAGTATATTGCAACCCTCGAAAAGTTCGACTGGCAAGTCTGCTGACGCGGCCCCCCGTGTTCCTTCGCGAAGACTCTATGCTTTTCGCTTGACAGGAACAGACCGGATGGGATAGAAGTGAATGCCGACAAATTTATGGGCCTTGGGTGGCTCCTTTGAGCCGAAAAGGGAAGCCGGTGAGATTCCGGCACGGACCCGCCGCTGTGTATGGGGACGAAACCCGCAGAATTGTCACTGGATCGTAAGCTAAAAAGAGACGAAACGATCCGGGAAGACGCGGGGAGTAGGATGATCCAACAGTCAGAAGACCTGCCCTGAGCCCGCACCATGAACTTGGAGAGAAGGTAAATCCCCAAGCTGACGAGGTCAGTTTCGGGGATATTTTTATTGGGTCGAAAATAGCACGGATCGCCTACGGGGAGAACGATATGAGCCATGCACATTCCATCAGGATCATTCCCGAAAACTGTCGCGGTTGCAGGCGTTGTCAGGTCGCCTGCTCCTCTCACGACCCGGGGCCGCTCAACCCCCGCCTTGCGGGCATCCAGATATTGCAGCTCGAAAACGAAGGCGGTAATTACCCGGTGATAAACATGGAATGCCTGGAGCGGTTTTGTGGAAAGGCCCACCAGGGGAATACGGAACAGAAGCCGGCGTGCGTGGGCGCGTGTCCCTTCGGGACCCTGGAAATGATGGGCGCAGCGAGCTGAGGGGGAAGGCTCCGGTGGCTTTGCCGCTGGAGGGGGCGCTGAGCCCCAATAATTGCAAGGAAGGATAACCATGAGGAGCAACAAAAAGTGGTACGGCTGGACCGGGACGATCATGGAGGTCGACCTCACCCGCAATGCGGTCCGCAAAGTGGACCTGCCGGAGCAACTGGCCTGCAATTATCTCGGCCAGGCGGGCATAAACGCCCGGATGCTGTACGATCGTGTCTCCCGGGATACCGACCCCCTGAGTCCTGAGGCGCCCCTGATCTTCGGGGTCGGCCCCCTCGGAGGGACGCTCGCGCCATGCTCCGGGCGGCTCTCGGTCACGTTCAAGTCCCCCCTCACGGGCATCTTCGGCGATTCCAACTGCGGCGGCCACTGGGCGTCCGAGCTGAAGATGGCCGGTTACGACCATATCGTCATCACGGGGAAGGCTGCCCACCCGGTCTATCTCTGGATCGACAACGACCGGGTAGAGATCAGGGACGGGCGCGCAATGTGGGGCAAAAATACCTGGGAGACGGATGACCTGGTCCGCGAGGACGTGGGGGAGAGGACCGCGCAGGTGGCCTGCATCGGTCCGGCCGGCAAGAACCTGGTGCGGTTCGCGGCGATCATCTGCAACAAGGCGCGCGCCGCCGCACGCTGCGGCCCCGGCGCCGTGATGGGGTCAAAGAACCTGAAGGCCATCGCGGTGCGGGGAGACCGCGGCATCACTGTCGCCGACAAGTCGGCGCTCCGCGATGCAGTCGACGAAGCCGTGTCCTCTATCCTTGCGGACCCCCTCTACGAATCGGCGAAGACCTATGGGACGCTGGGCATTACGCCGCTGGCCCAGGCCCTCGGCTTCCTGCCCACCCGCAATTTCCAGGAGTCCACCTTCGAGGGCGCGGATAAGCTGGCGGGAGAGGTATTCATAAAACACTTCGCGACCGGGCACAAGGAATGTTACAACTGTCCCGTCGGGTGCAGCAGGCTCTACAAGGTCGCCGGCGGACCCCATGCGACTCACGGGGACGGCCCGGAGTACGAGACAGTCTCGGCCCTCGGCCCCAAATGCGGTAACGACGACTTCGAGTCGATCCTCCACGCCAATACGCTGTGCAACCAACTGGGGATGGACACGATATCCACCGGCAATGCGATCGCCTGGGCCATGGAGTGTCATGAGAAGGGCCTCCTCGGTGAGACGGACCTGGACGGCCTCGATCTCCATTTCGGAAACGCGCGGGCCATGTTGACCCTCATCGAGAGGATCGCCGCCCGCGAGGGGATAGGAGACGTCCTTGCGGAAGGGGCATACCGGGCCTCGGATAAGCTGGGAGGCGGCGACTGGGTGGTGCAGAGCAAGGGCATGGATTATCCGGCCGTCGACACGAGGGGGACGAAAGGCATGGCCCTCTCCTATGCCGTATCGCCGAGAGGCGGGGACCACCTGAAGGGGCTGTCGCTCTATGAAGTGGCCCCCGACGTCTACGCCGGGGACATCAGGAAAGAGACAGGCATCACCGTCACCCCCCAATTCTGGCTGCAATACGAGACGAAGCCCGAGCTGATGCGGTGGCATGAAAACTGGCACTGCGTCGTCGATTCCCTCGGCCTGTGCAAGCTGGAGGGGATCGCGATGAAGCCCCTTCTCCCCAGGCACTTCCAGCGGATGCTCGCCGCGGCAACGGGATGGGACGTCTCCACGGCGGACCTGGAGCGTATCGGAGAAAGGATATGGAACCTGGAGCGTCTCTTTAACGTGAGGCAGGGGATGGGCAGAAGCGACGATCTGCCACCGCGCCGCCTGCTGGAGGAGCCCATAGCGACCGGCCCCGCCACCGGTGAGCGCCTCGACAGGGACAGCTACGAGAGGATGCTCGACGACTACTACCGGCTGCGGGGATGGGACCGGGATACCGGCATTCCCACGCGGGAAAAGCAGCGGGAGCTCGGCCTGGCCTAAAAGCAGCGGATGACCGCCGCGAGGCGTCTTATTTCACCGCCCTGATCCTTTTTATCAGCTCCTGGATCTCCGGGGGTTGCTTGTCATAGACCGGCTTCACCGCGTCGACGAAGGCCCTTTTCTGTTGGGGCGTGGGGGTGGTGATCACGCATCCGGCCGCGACGACTTTCTCTTTTGCCGTTCTTACCGTCTGTGCCCATAGCTTGAACTGCAGGGGCTGGGCGTCTCTCGTGGCCTGTTTGATGATTTCTATTTCTTCGGCGGATAATTTTGACGACAACGCCTTCTTGCTGCCGATGATTATATCCGGATTTGTCGTATGCTCGTCTTCGATGAAATATTTGGCCAACTGGTAATGGTTTGTCTCGTCGTACGTGGGATAGTTGTTTTCCGCACCGTCGAGGGCGCCGCTCTTCAGACCTTCATACGTCGCGCCATGGGGCATGGGAATCGCCTTTGCTCCGAAAGACTGAATCATCGCGACCATCAGCTCGCTCTGAAGGGTCCTTATTTTCATGCCCTTCAGGTCAGCCGGGGATGTTACCGGTTTTTTCGTGTAAAAATTCCTCGTGCCGCCGTCGAACCATCCGAACCCCAGGAAATCGGCCTTTTCGACCGCCTTCAGGATATCGTTTCCCACCTGTCCGTTTACGACCTTCAGCATGTGGTCCGTGTCTCTGAAGACATAAGGCATCAGGAAGGCGTTCAGGCTCGACACGTACGCAGTGACGGGTCCGATGTTGATCCTGGTCAAATCGATTTCCCCTTCCTGCACCTTCTTGATTACCGCCGCTTCGTCACCGAGTTTCATGCTGTGAGAGACTTCGATGATGACCCTGCCCTTCGTTCTCTCTTTGACCAGCTCCGCGATCTTAAAATCCCCGATAGTGGTCGGGTAGGCAGCGTCATGGATCTCCGCAAACTTCAAAGTGACCGGACCTTGTGCGGAAGCGGCGCCGGCAAGGCCCCATAAAACGACTGCCGACATCAAAGCGACGAGCATCAATCTGTTCATGGTAATCCTCCTCTACTCGCAGAGTTTTTTGATTAAAGGATGTCCTTCTGAGTACACTAGATTTGCTCTTCAAAGAAATCCGTATCGACCTTCTTGATTTCGTAAGTCGACGCCACTGATACCCCGACATGGTGGTCGAGCATATAATCAGCAAGGGTGCTTCCGTCGATCAAGATGATGCGGGATGAATACTCGCGCACTGATGCAAGGGCATCTTTTGTGAACGTGGAAGTCGTAATGAAAATCCCTTTCGTTGCCTTCTTTTTGGACAATGCGCCCGCGAATTGGTCAATGTCGGGGCTGCCGACGGGCTTGTCGGTCCATCGTTTTGCTTGAACGTAAATGTTGTCGAGGCCGAGCTTGTCTTCTCTAATGACACCGTCTATGCCTCCATCCCCGGTTCTCCCAACGGCTTGCCCTGCGTCTTTCAATGAGCCCCCATAGCCCATTCTGACAAGAAGCATGATGACAAGTCGTTCAAAGAACTGGGGGGAGCAATTTTTTGACTCTATCGAGTACCTCAGAGGAAAGGGCAGCGCGTATCTGTTCGTATTGGATGGCTATAGATTCGATGGGGGTCTCGGAAGAAATGCTGTCATTCTCTTTCTTTGTCTTTTTCTTACCTTGAAATTGTCTGAATTCCGGAAACTGGGAGAGGATACGATTATCAACTCGCTCAGGCTTCTTGCCCAGAACTTCGATGCCGCGCTTCGTTATTCTAAAGTATCCTCTCCGCGTGGCTTCAAGCAGGCCGGCTTTCTGCAAATAAGTTCTTGCCCAGGAAACCCGCGACGAAAACTTGAATGTGCTTCCGCTAGGGAGCAATTCTCTTCTTTCTTCCTCCGAGAGCTTATACTGACCCGCAAGCTCCTCGATAGCGTCAGGAATTGCAACCTCGTTCCCGTTGCTTGCGTGGGCGATTCGGAGTAATGGCCCCATGAGAGTCTCGTAGTCAGGGATCGGCATTATTTACTCATCTCCTCTTTTCTGCTCAGGGAGAGGGTGTATGGCATGGAAGGATGGTATCACCGGTACATTGGCGTGTCAATAAAATCCTCGGGTACTTGATAATGTCTGTATGCCGGCCCTACACAGGCCAGGACATTGACACCCGTATATGTCAGCAATATACTATAAACATGATCTCCGAGATGCTCTCACACTGCACCGGATTTGAGTGGGATAGGCATAATTCCAACAAGGTCAAGGCAAAGCACGACGTGACGCCGGTCGAGTGTGAGCAGGTTTTCTTTAATGTTCCGGTTATTGCCGGTAATGATGAAAAACATTCGGAAACCGAGAACCGGTTCTATGTACTGGGCCGGACAGACTCGGGCAGGCTATTGTTTTTCGTCTTTACGGTCCGTAAGGACAGGCTGAGAATTATATCCGCGAGGGACATGCATAAGAAAGAGAGGAGGGTCTACCAAGCCCATGAAAAAGAAGATTCCACAATTCAGGAATGAGGATGAAGAAAGGGAATTCTGGCAAATCCATGATTCAACGGACTACATTGACTGGAAGAAGGCGGAAAGACTGACGCCGGCCAATCTGAAACCCTCGGTAAAGACGATTTCTCTGCGTCTTCCCGAATCCATGCTTGAGGAACTGAAACTGTTGGCGCACAAACGGGACGTACCCTATCAGTCCCTCGTCAAAGTCTTCCTGTCCGATCGAATAGCGCAGGAGCTCACGGTCAAAACAGGGGATAACAAGCCGCTTCACCGGATAGCGAGGAAAGCCGGCTCACGGTGAACTTCGTGTCACACCCTCTCCGGGAGTAATGTCACACAGTGAACGCATGAAACACGCACGTCTACAGGAAGCACTGCGGGTCGTCGGCGAGATAATCGCCCGTCCCCGTCGATGCGGAGCAGGCGTAGGCGATGGCGCGGCACCCCCTGCACTCGGCCCAGCGGCGGCACCGGCCGCACCGCCCCGTATATTCTTTCCGCTCCCTCAGTTGATTGAGCAGGGGTGACGCCGTCCAGACCTCTCTTAAGGAATCGGTCCGCACGTTCCCCAGGGGGACCGGCAGCCTGCGGCACGGCATGATCGTCCCGTCGGAAAGGAGGGTAAGGCCCGAGACCCCGGCCGCGCACCCCGCGAAGGCGATATCCCCCGCGTCATCGAAGCCGCCCTTCATCGATGAGCCGAGGGGGTCACCGGTCGAAGTCTCGACCGGGCCGGCGTTGAACCGGCGCACCTGTGCATACGCGTCACGGACCTGCCCGCGGGTGAGCATCTCGCTCATCAGCGCCTCTCCCCTGCCGTAAGGGACCAGCCTCGAAAAACCTACCTTCCGCACACCCAGGACAAGCCCGAGCGCAAAGATATCGCCCACGTAGGCAACGTTCAGCCTGGAAAGGGTCGTGTTCAGGCTGACGGGAACGTGCCTGCGAACGAGCTCTTCCGCCCCCCTGCATGCTTTCAGGAAGGCCCCTTTGCCGCGGACGGCGTCATGCACGGCTTGGGGCCCTTCGATGCTTATCTGGACGCCGTCCACGAGCCCGTAAAGCCTCCTGGCCCTGTCCGCGTCGACGAGCGTGCCGTTCGTGAGGAGGTAGACCTCGAACCGCTGCCTCTTCAGCACCCTGAGGATGTCAAAGATATCCGGCCGCAGGAAGGGCTCTCCCCCCGTGACGGTGAAGCTGGGCGAAAACGAAATGGCGTACGTCTCCGCCCAGCTTTTGACCATGTTCGACACCTCGCCGGCCACCTCGCGGACGCCGAAGAAGTCCATCTCCCCGGGGCGCCCGGCTTTCTGATAGCAATGCCTGCACGCGAGGTTGCAGCGCTCGGTCAGGTGCCATTGGACGAAGAACTCTTTTTCCAGCTTTTCCGTTGCTGAACCAGCAACAGCTAACCTTTTCAGCTCTTTCACTTCCGGCATACCCTGATCTCGTTTCTGTCGGGGGTGTTTTTCATTTTGCCCCAAAGCACGGCCTCCTTCTCCAGCACTTCCTTCTCCAACCGCCTTTTCATGTGGCTGCCTCCTTATATTGCGGTCGGCGCCTCATCGGGACGCACCCGCGCCCGCGCGCCTCTTTTCGTATATAAGCATCCCGGAGCGGAAAGGAAAGGGGCGGGTTCTTGCGGCCTTTGTCAGCCGAACTACATTATAGGTAAACGGTCAAAGGGGCTTTCAATGAAAGAGTATGACGTGGTCGTCGTCGGCTCCGGCTCGGGACTCTCCACCCGCGTCTGTCGCGTTCTCCGCCATCATGGAGAGGATACCGGAGGCGTTCAGCAATCCGGGTTGAGCGAGGAGTCCTGGGACAATCCCGTGGTGAGCGGGTCTTTTGAGGCGGCATCAAAGCCGGAAGACGACGAGTAGACTTCTTCCCAGAGGTGGATGTTCGACCTGATGTCCCTGTTCGTGCGCACCCACTGGCGCTGCTCCTCGGTCACACCCTTCCGGAATTCCTCGTCCCCGATCAGCCTCGCCAATTGCGTCTTCCAGCCCTCGTAGGTGTTCTCCGCGACGCAGGAGACCTTGCCACTGTAGGGCGGCACGTCGCTTGCGAGCGTCGCCGTCGCCACCATGGCGTATTCGTAGAACTTGATCACCGATTTCGAGCGGCTGAAGGAGGTATCGGCCAGGGGACAGAGGCCGATATCGAGGTTGATCCTCGAAAGCTTCTTGCCGTATTCCTCGAAGGGGACGAAGGGTTCGTGCTTCCACTCCAACCCTTTCAGCTTTTGGTCGAGCTTTATGACGCTCCCGTACCAGCCCATATCTTCGGGGCGCCGGGCGACGGCCCTTTCATGCCGGTCCCGCAGGTTGAGCACGTAGGAATCCCACTTCATGGGACTCAGGCCGAATATGACGAACTCGAAATCGACCTCCCTCTGGAGGTCCCTGACCACATCGAGGATCAGGACGAGGTCTTCGGGGTGCGAACCTCTTCCCTGCCACCCTACCCTCACCTTTTCGTTGCGCCCCTTTCTCCGTTTCCATTTCGTCCGGTCGACGCAATAGGGGAGGGTGATCACGTTCCGGTTGTACCGCGCGAGCTTCTCTTTGAGGCTCCTCCCGGTGGTGGTGACGACGTCCGCCTCCGCCGCCAGCATCCTCACCTGGGAAAGATGGCGCCGTATCGAAAGGTACTCCGGGTGCGAGCAGTTGGGGGCTTCCAGCAGGTCGTCCGTCTCGTAGACGATCCTCTTGCCCTCTCCCTTCGCGTAGTCGATCACGTACCTGAGGACATCGTCCTCGACGTCGTAGTGGCGGTTAAGGACGATCACGTCAGCCCAGGAAAGGGGTCCCTGATCGACATTCCTGCCGAAAACCGGGTGCATGTAGGACTTGAATTCCGTCTCGAACCGCACTTCGTGCCCCCGTTTCGCGAGGAATTCCGCGGGGAGCTTGTTTCTCAGGTGGAACCAGACGGTGTCGGTAGTATTCGGGATAATGAGAATCTTCATCGTATTCCAATTTCGTCGCTTGCACTGAAGGGAGATATACCCTTAAAACCTTGTGTGGACTAAAAATAAGGTAACACGGCCGCGGACCGCTGTCAATCAGTGAATACGTGAGGCTAAAGGCGCCTCACCCCTTTCGCTTCGGGACCTTTTTCTGTTCCGGGGCAGGTTTCCTCGCCGCGGCCTGGGCTTCCTTCGCCCTGAGGAACTTTTCGGTTTCCAGCTCCTTCTCGAGCCTGGCGACGTCGCTTTTGGCCGCTTCCAGGTCACCCACGAATTTGGCCCTCTCCGCGGCAAGCGTCCCGGCCTGAGCCTTCAGCGCCCCTATCTCCGCCGTCTTTTGCGCGTTTTCCTTTTTCAGCCCGGCGGTCTCCGACCGCAGGCCCTCCACGTGGATGGCGAGCGCGAGGATAAAGAGCAGGGCTATGACAGGTACGATGAGCGATTTCAAAGGGAGCCTCCGTCTGGAGGACACGGAGGTTTCTCTCCCCGGCATGACGGTCTTCTGATTCTTGAAAAACTCCGCGACTGTGGTTATCCTGTCTTTCTTCCTGAAACCAAACATCTTCCGTTCTCCTCATGCTGTGTCGGGAACGGCGAAAAATCCAACCTTTTCGCACATGCCCGCACCGGTAGTCTATCGCTCCGCACACCCCTTGGCAATATTTTTCTTGCGGGTTACTCTGCGTGCCTAGAGCCTCTTGCCTTGCAAAGGCTCCCATCGGATGGCGACACCTTCAGCGCGGGGCCTTTCGCAGGTCCCTCTCCTTTTCGATCTCGTCGGTCATCCTGTAGGCGATATAGTAGCGGTTGATATTGGCGACATACCGGACCGGCTCCTCGCCGATCTCATCCAAAGCCACCCGCTCCACGTTATTGAACCACAGGTTCGGGTTGAGCCCCCGCTCTTTCGCCTTCTCGCGCAGCCCCTGGATGCGGCCGGGTCCCGCGTTGTACGCGGCAAGGGCGAAATCGACCCGGGCGTCGGGAGGGATTCCGGGTTCGTTGAAGTAATTCTTCCGTATCCAGTCCAGGTAGGCGACCCCGGCCCCGATATTTTGCCTCTCTTTCGTCACATCCCGGTAGCCCACGCTCTTTGCGGTCTTCGGGAGGATCTGCATCACCCCTACGGCCCCGCGCGGGCTGCGGAGGTTCTGGTTCAATTCCGATTCCTGGTAGCCCTGGGAGAGCATCATGAGCCAGTCGACCTTATGAAGGGCCGACGCCTCCCGGAAGTGCGGACCGAGGGTCTTTACCCGGCCGAACAGCTCTTGCCTGAGCGGGTTCTTTATCAGCTTCGTGTCTTTGAAATAGGTCTTCATGACCTGGGCGGCCTTCCGCTGCAGGTGCGTGCTCGCGTAGTCGATGAAGGCGTTCAGGCTCTTGAGCAGCTCCGGGTTCTCCGGCCGCACGGCCCACGCGATGCCGCCCCCGTGGGAGAGGGTGACCTCTTTCACCACCCTGATGTCCGGGAGGACCTGCGACCAGAGGCGCGCGATGAAATCGTCCACAAAGGTGAGCTCGAAGATGCCCGCATTGACCATTTCCAGGATGTCGTCGGCGTTCGTGCCCGTGGGCATCTCCACAATGTCGACCGGCGGGAAGCCGGACGCGCTAAGCTGCCCGTTCAGCCGCCGCAGGTGCTGAGCGAAGCTGCTGCCCCTGAGCACGTGGACTTTCCTGCCCGAAAGCTCCTGGAGATTTTTCGGGACCCTGGCGGCCGCGTGGCATACCAGTACCTCGGAGACGTTTTCGATGTACGGCTCCGTGAATGCCACGTGCTGCTTCCTCTCATCGGTTACGGTCATGAGTCCGGCCGCGATGTCTCCCTTGCCCGAGAGGAGGTATGGGATAAGGTCCTGGAAGCGCACGGGGATGAAGGTGATGCCGACCCTGGCTTTGTTGCGCCCGCGGAGCGATTTGTTGAGGAACTTCTCATACTCCGCGAAGGCCTCGCATTCCACGCCCCAGGGCTTGCCGTTGGCCACAAAGAACTCCGACCTGCCGTAGTGGACGAGGACGCGGATCGGGCGCCCACCCGAGCCCGGGTCGTCTTTTCTCGTCTCCACCGGCCTGTAGAGGACGGCCGCGGCTTCCTCGTTCACCCACGGGTCCGTGGCCTTTCTCTCGATCCGGGAGGCGGGGCCGTCCGCGCATCCGTCATCGGGCGCCTGCGCCCCGGCTGCGCGGGGGCCCGCCGCGAGAAAGCATGCCAAAAAGAACGGGCAGGGCAGAAGATAAAGGTAAAGTCTCTTATACATCTGCTTCACTGCGAAAGCGACGCGTCGCGCGCGCGCCTCAATCCGTCGAGGAGGCCTTCCGCGAGGACGGCGGCTTCCGATCTTTCGCTCTCCCTCACGTCCTTGAAGATGATCGCGCCGGTCTCCGTGCCGTACGCGGCGCGTAGCGTGATGCGGCCGCCGGAAAGGCTCGCGTTGACGCCGAGAGGCACGCTGCACCCGCCCCCCACGCCTGCCTGGAACACGCGCTCTATGCCCACCTCGAACTCACTCGCCTTATGGTTGAGCGGCCCCACCAGCGATGCCGCGTCATCGCCCGACCTCGTCTCTATCCCGATGGCCCCCTGCCCGCAGGCGGGCACCATCACGTCGAAGGGAAGGATTTCCCTGACGTGCCCCGCGAGACCCATCCTCTTTACCCCCGCGTAGGCCAGTATGACGGCGTCCAGGTCATCTTCCGTAAGCTTTTTGACGCGGGTATCCACGTTCCCCCGCAGCGGCATTATCCGAAGGTCGGGCCTGAAGGCGAGGAGTTGTGCCCTGCGGCGCATGCTGCTCGTGCCCACCGTCGCCCCCTGTGGTGCGTCCGCAAGGGCCGCGTGCTTGAGGGAGATGAAGGTATCCCTCGGGTCCTCCCTTTCGAGNNAGGGCCTCCTCTATCTCCTTGATGAAAAGGCCCTTCTCGCCGATCAGGTAGAGTGGGGTATTCCACACGGAATCGCCGGTGGTCTTTATGGTCTTCACGGTAAAGTCGCATTCGGGGTGGAGGCGGCGCAGCGCGTCTATGACCATCCCCGTCTGGACGAGAGCGAGCCTACTCCCCCTCGTCCCTACCATCCATCTCTTTTTCATCTTCCTCCCCGGATAAGAGCAGGTTCCTGATGACGTCGAGCGTCGCAGGGCTCCCGTTCTTCTTGATCATCATAAGGTGGGGGTGGACGATCTTGTTGACGATCGCCTTCGTGAGCATATCGAGCTGTCTGATTGTCTCGGGGTCGGCGTTTTTCAACTTCTGGAGCGTCTTTTTCAACTCCCCGGTCCTTATGTTCTCCATGTTTTCCCGGACCCGGCCGATCAGGGGGGTCATCTCCAGCTCTTTCAGCCGGAGGTCGAACTTGCGCACCTCTTCCTCCACGATCGCGTGCGCCTTTTCCGATTCCTCCAGCCTGTTCGCGAGATGGGCCTGGGAAAGCCCTTTCAGGTCGTCGATGTCGTAGAGGTAGACGTTCTCGATATCATTGACGGCGGCCTCTATATCGCGCGGCACGGCTATGTCGATGAAGAACAGGGGGCGCATCTTCCTCTTTTTCATGACGCCCGAGACTGTGGCTTTGTCGACGACCGGCCTTTCCGCGCCCGTCGAGGAGAGCACCATATCGACTTTGGTGAGGAGGTCCGGGATATCGTCGAAAGGGCGGGCGGTGCCCGTCACCTCTTCGGCAAGCTGCTGCGCCTTGCCGAAGGTGCGGTTGGTCACGAACACCTGTTCGAGACCTCCTTTCCTGAAGTGCTTCAGCGCGATCCCGCACATCTCCCCGGCCCCAATCACGAGTATCTGCCGCCGGGCGAACTCGCCGAAGATCTTCCGTGCAAGCTCGACCGCCATGGCGCTGATCGATACGGGGTTGTAGCCTATCCGCGTCTCCGTCCGGACCCGCTTTGCCACGCGGAAGGCCCGGTTGAACACCTGTCCGAGGAAAGGCCCCGCAAAGCCGGGGTCGCGCGCCGACCGGTACGCGTCCTTCACCTGACCCAGTATCTGGGGCTCCCCTATCACCATAGAATCGAGCCCGGAGGCAACGAGGAAAAGGTGCCTGTACGCCTCCTCGTCCCGGAACGTATAGGTGTAGCCCTCGAGCGACGCCGGCTTGACGCGGTCGACCAAAAGCCGCATGACGGCCTCGACCGAGCCTTCGGCGTCGGCAGCCGTCACGTAAAGCTCCGTNNAGAACCGCTCCCTTACGTCAAGGGGTGCGGTGTTGTGGCTGAGACCGAGGACTATGAGGTGCATGGGTCTTTCACCTGTAAGAATGAAGTCCTCCCAGGAAAAGATTGACGCCGATAAACGTCACGACCACGGAGACGAACCCGGCGATCATCATGTAAGCCGTCTTCCTTCCCCTCCAGCCGATGGCGAGCCGGTTATG
>PLSJ01000262.1 GCA_003165115.1 Syntrophaceae bacterium
GGTTTTCGCTCTTCTTCGGAGGAAGGGACGACGAAGAGGGGGGCGGCAATATAGTGAGCGTGATCCTCTTCTCCATGGTTGCGGCCTTTGCCGCCATGTTGATCCAGCTCGCCATATCGAGGTCCAGGGAGTACCTCGCGGACGAAGGCGGCGCGCAGCTCGCGGGCAACCCTCTCTTTCTGGCGCACGCCCTGCGCCGCCTGGAGACGGGCGTCGCTCGCAGCCCCATGGAAGACGCCAATCCGTCCACGGCCCACATGTTTATCGTCAACCCCTTTTCCGCCCGTGGCGTCCTCGCCCTCTTCAGCACGCACCCTCCACTGGAAGAAAGGATCAGGCGATTGGAGGACATGGCGCATAGAAGATAATTTTCGTCCTGTCAGGTCCCTATGTCTCACGATCATCGGTGAGGTGGAAGAAGGAGGGCTGCTCGATGAGACGATCGACAGGCATTTCTCCTCTCCTTGGGTCGCGCACGTCTACAAGCCCCTGATCTACGAGATCACGTCCGGCGTGGTCCGGTGGAAGTTCTACCTCGACTGGCTCCTCTCCCACCTGGTGAAGGAAGGCTTAAAGAAGGATGTGCGCCATCTCCTCTGGATGAGCCTCTACCAGGTCTTTTTCATGAAAAAGGCGGTCTATCACGTGGTCAACGAAACGGTAGACTACGCGAAGAAGGAAAAAGGGCAGGGGATTGCAAATTTCGTCAACGCCGTGCTCAGACGGGCCATCAGGGAGAAAGACGGGCTGCCAATGCCGCATGATCCTGTCTCGCGCCTGTCGATCTCGCACAGCTTCCCTGCGTGGCTCGTCGAACGCTGGTGCGCCAGGTTCGGAGAAAAGAAGGCGGAAGACCTCCTCGCGCTCCTTAACAGGAGCCCGCGATTCGCCCTGAGGATAGACACCCGGAAGATCACCCGGGAAGAAGCCATAACGAGGCTTGCGGACCTCGGCATAAAGGCCGTAAAAAGCGCGCTTCTCGAAAAGGCGCTCATCGTGGACAGGGTGGGGCCCCTCCTCGATAACGAGCTTCTGAAGGACCACACTATCCACATCCAGGACGAGACCTCGCAAATGGCCGGCCTCGCGGTCGCGCCGCGGTCCGCCGACCTCGTCCTCGACGCATGCGCGGGGCAGGGCACGAAGACGGACCAGATAAAGGAAGAATGGCCCTATGCGCGCGTGCTGGCCATGGACCTGGATGGGAAGAAGCTCGGCTCGATCCGCGGCACTACTTGTCTCGTACGTGCGGATGCGCTGAAAAATCCTTTAAAAAAGGGGCGTTTTGACTGTATACTTCTTGATGCGCCATGCTCGTCCCTGGGGATCCTAAGGAAGCACCCGGAGATAAAGTGGCGGAGGAGCGAACGGGACATATCGACGTACGGCGGTCTCCAGCTCGGGATGATCGGGTCCCTGGGAGAGAGCTTAAGGCAAGGCGGCCGTCTCGTCTACAGCGTCTGCTCCTTCGAGCCGGAAGAGACAACGGACCTGGTGGAGAAGGTGAAGAAAACGGGAATATTCGCACCTGATGCGCCCCTGCCCTTGCCGGGTGGTGGCGCATGCTTTCTTTCCCTTCCTCACATGTCGGGGATGGATGGTTTTTTCATCGCCGGGCTGAAGAAATTATGAAATGGCTCAAAATACTCTGCTATGCGCTGGCCGGTGTGGCCGTCTTCGTCCTGGCCACCTCCCTGACCATAAAATTTCTCGTGACCGACGAATCGACGGTTGCCTGTCCCGACCTGACCGGCCTCGACGTGGAAGAGGCAAAACAACTGGCGGCACAAAAAGGGCTGTCACTCATCACCGGAAAATACGAAAGAAAGAACGATGTGCCCTATAACCACGTGCTTTTCCAATCGCCGGACCCGGCCATGCCGGTGAGGGCGGGAAGGACGGTGACGGTTATCCTTTCCGATGGACCGGTGCCGGTCATTATTCCCGTATTCGTCGGCCTCTCTCTCGATGAGGCACGGGCCGCGCTGCGCGATAAAAACATGAAATTGAAGAACGTCTTCTACGTGCCGGGCGGGGAAACGGACCGGGTAGTCGCCCAGACACCGGGCAGCGGCGAAAACATCCTCGGCCAGGAGGGCATGGTGCTGTTCGTCGGCGGCCGCGTCAGGCGGTTTTATGTGATGCCCGAGATGGGGGCCGGCGGTTATGCCGCCCTCATGCAGGAGATGGATGAAAAACATATCAGGCGTGCCATGACGCCCACGGGGCTCCCGGACGCCGCGGGCGGTGGGGTCCTGAAATACAACATCCCGCCGCGGACCGTATTCACCGAAGACGACGTACCGGAACCACAGACAACCAGCGGAGGTTAATCATGCATATTCGACTTGCCCCCTCCATCCTCTCGGCGGATTTCAGCCGCCTGGAGCAGGAGATTAAGGCCGTCGAGGCAGCGGGGGCGGACGTGATACACGTCGACGTGATGGATGGCCACTTCGTGCCGAACCTCACCATCGGCCCCGTCGTCGTCAAGGCGGTGAGGAAAGCGACGAGCCTGCCCCTCGACATCCACCTCATGATCGAGCACCCCGATTTTTTTGTCAACGCCTTCGCCGACGCGGGGGGCGACATCATCACCGTCCACGTGGAAACGGGATACCATCTTTTCAGGACGATAGACCTGATAAAGTCGTGCGGCAAGAAGGCAGGCGTCGCATTGAACCCCGCCACGCCCCTTGCCGCCGCGTCCGAGGTGCTGACGGAGATCGATCTCCTCCTTATCATGACGGTAAATCCCGGATTCGGAGGTCAGGCGTAT
This sequence comes from Syntrophaceae bacterium, assembly GCA_003165115.1. GTDB lineage: Bacteria > Desulfobacterota > Syntrophorhabdia > Syntrophorhabdales > WCHB1-27 > BOG-1155. The sequence continues at coordinate 2,780 of PLSJ01000262.1, forward strand.
ATCCCTTCGATGACGGCGAAGATAGCACAGGCGAGACGCATGCTGGACGCGGCCGCAAGACCTATAGAGCTGGCGGTCGACGGCGGCGTCAAGGCGGACAACAGCCGCACCGTCACAAACGCGGGTGCGACGATGCTCGTCATGGGAACCGAGATATTCCACAGTGGTGATTACCGGGGGAAGATGGAAGACGTCAGGCGGAGGGTCGGTTCATGGACGCCCTGAGGCAGAAGGCGTACCACAGGACGTTCGATCTGGCGTGCAGCCGGCTTGGGGAGATGCCCCTCGAAGAGCGGGCGACAAAAGCGGGCCTCGGTTTCGTGAAAAAAGAAGACTCTTCTTACGTTTCCGTACCCTTTTTCGACGAGACAATCGAGGTTGCCTCACCCGGCTTTTCCTTCCGGAGCCTCAAAGGGTCCAATGTCACGCTCGTGACGAGGATCGTCATCCTCCACTACCTTATCCAGGCCTCGGGTAATCCCGTCGGAACGACGCTCGTGCCCTACGAGGATATTCCCGGCTGCCGCACGTACCTGCCCGTATTCGAGCGGCGCGTGGTCAGGCCCCTGATGAGCGCCTTCGGCTATTCCAGGGACGCCTTCCTGACGGCGGGTAAGGCGCTTGGCGGCAAAGTCGAGGAGTACGGCGACGCGTCCTTCACGCTGTCGGCGTTCCCCAGACTGCCCATCACTTTCATCCTATGGGAAGGCGAGGAGGAGTTCCCTCCCTCGATCAAGGTGCTCTTCGATCAATCGATCCACACGTACCTCCCCCTTGAGGATATCGTCGTCGTCTCGAAAATGGCGGCGACAAGGATACTGAAAGAGGCGCGAAAGGAGTATATGGAAGGATAGGATCCCGGCCGGGCGCGAAAAGCCTACCCCGCCATTTCGACCGTGCTCGCCTGCGGCCCCTTTTCGCCCTCTTCCTCGGAAAAGCGCACTTCGGCGCCCGGGCTCAGCCGGTCGAATGCCCCGTCGAGCACGCTGTTCCTGTGAAAATAGATATCCCGTCCGTCCCGCGTCTGGATAAAGCCGTAGCCTTCTTTCGGGAAGAGCGAATTGACCGTGCCGCGGTCCGGCTTTACGTCCTGCTTGACCTCACCCTGCAATGCCCGTGAGTGCTCCTTGAGCTGCCGCTCCATCGCNNCAAAGGCTCCCGGTTTACCACCAGCTCGCGGCCCGGTACGGTGATGTCGACCTGCACCTGGTATATCCTGCCCTTGCGATGCCGCAGCTGCGGCACGTCCACAACGACGCGGCAGCTTATGATATCTTCATAAAGACGATCGAGCTTCGCCGCCCTCTCGCGTATCCTCGTCTCCGCCGCGTCAGAGCGTTCCTCATGACGAAAGGTAATCTGGAGTGGAACTTTCATGAGACCTCCTTTTTTGACGATCGCGCGCGTCTTTTCCTAGGAAATATATGCCCCGGCCCCTTGTCCGTCAACCCGGCAGGGAAGAACGACATTTACGTAGGCCGAAATGGGCGTTCCCACCATTTCGTATTCCCTCTTCCTGGTGGCCCTATTCCGGCAGGCGGGCACACCGGGTCGTTTTGCAAACCCAACTACCTGTCTTCATTATTTTTTTAAGATCGATTGCAGTCTCCCGCGCCCCTTCCCGGATACAGGCACGGTTATTGCTATTTGGCTTTCATAGGTCGGGGATGTCTTCATCACCTGTGGGCATTCTCTCCTCCCTTGGGCCGGACATCGATGCCCGGCCCTTTTACTATGCACCTGCCGCAGGCGAGCCCGACCATGTCCGCACGAGGGGGCGGCCTGCATTATAATAGTTTAAGATTAGCTGCGCGAAGGTGCGGGCTATTCCGCCTGGAACAGCTCTCCGTCCACCATGGTGAGCCTTGTCTTGCCGGCGGCGCCGATTTCCGGATCGTGGGTCACCAGAATGAGGGCCGCGCCTATCTTCTCCCGCACCGACAGGATATAGTCCAGCACGACTCTCCCGGTCTTTCTATCCAGGTTCCCCGTCGGCTCGTCCGCGAGGATCAGCTCGGGCCGGTTGATGAGCGCGCGCGCGATAGCCACCCTTTGCTGCTCGCCTCCCGAAAGCTCACCGGGTTTGTGGTGTCTCCTGTCGGCCAGGCCCATGATCCGCAGGAATTCTTCGGCCGCGCCTTCCGCTTCCGCTGCCTTTACCCGCTTGATCCACTGCGGTATCATGATATTTTCAAGCACGGTAAAATCCTGGAGAAGATGATAGAACTGGAAGACAAACCCTACCTTTTCGTTCCTGAACCGGCACTGCTCCTCGGCGGTGAAGAGGCTGATATCCTTTCCCCTGTAGAATACCCCTCCTTCCGTGGGCTGATCGAGGGAGCCGAGAACGTGGAGGAAGGTGGTCTTGCCCGCCCCGGATGGACCCATTATCGTCGCAAACTCGCCTTCTGCCACCTCGAAGTCGACCCCCTTCAAGACACTGACCGTGGCGCCGTCCTTGTGGAAGCTCCTCGTTAACCCCCGCACCGAGACAAGTGGATTATTCATATCGCAGCGTCTCCACGGGATCGATCGTCGAGGCCTTGTACGAAGGATAGAGCGTCGAAAGCAGACAGAGCAGTATGGTCACGGCAGCTATAAGCAGGACGTCGAGGTTGCCGATCTTCATGGGCAGGGTGCTTATGTAGTAGACATCGCTCGGAAGCTTGATGATCTTGAAGTGTGTCTGGATCTCCAGGAGCCCGTAGCCGACGAGCGTGCCGAGAAGGGCGCCGAAGACGCCGATCGTCAGACCTTCCGCGACAAAGACGCGCATGATGCTCCTGTTCGTGGCGCCCATGGCCTTGAGGATGGCGATATCCTTCTTCTTCTCCATGACGGTCATGACGAGCGCGCTGATGATGTTGAAGCTCGCCACGAGGATAATGAGGGCCAGGATGATGAACATGACCAGCTTTTCCAGCCTGAGAGCCGACAGGAGGTTCTTGTTCTGCTCCATCCATGTCCGTCCGAAATAGCCGGGACCAAGCTCCCTGACTATGCGGTCCCGCACCGCGCCCGCGGCATAGACGTCCTTCACCTTCACCTCGACCCCCGTCACGCCGGCCCCGAGCGTCGACTCGACGTCGGCCAGGGGCATGATCGCGACGAGGCTGTCGATGTCGAACATGCCCGTCTCGAAGGTGCCGCCCACCCTGACCTTGACCGTTTCGGCGGCCGCGCCCGCCGGGGAAAAGCCGCCGAAGGGAACAATGAGCGTAAAGAGGTCCCCCGGGAGAAGGCCAAGCTCTCTCGCAAGCTCCCTTCCCAGGAGGATGGTGTCGCCGGTCTTGAGGGCGTCGACGCTCCCCTCTTTCATCAGGCGGCCCAAGAATGCCGCGTCCTGGGGTTGCAGACCCCTCACGACCACCCCCGCTACCCTTGCAGGCCCCTGCGCCATCGCCTGGAACTCGATGAAGGGAGACGCGGAGACCACGCCGTCGATGCGTTTTATGCGGTCCACGACCTGCGCCGGGTCCTTCACCCCCCAGTCGGGGATCAGGACGATGTGGGGGCGGATACCGAGGAGGCGTTCCCTGATCTCGTCCTGGAACCCGGTCATCACCGCGATGACCAGGATGATCGCCATCACCCCTATGGCTATGCCCACGATGGCGATCCACGAGGTGAAGGAGATGAACTTGTCCTTCCTTTTCGATCTGAGGTAACGCAGGGCTATGGTAGTTTCGTAGTCCATGGCGATGTTTAAGGCCGCAGGAGCGGGAAGAGGATCACTTCCCTGATCGACTGGCTGTCGGTGAGCAGCATGGTCAGCCGGTCGATCCCGATGCCCTCGCCCGCCGTCGGCGGCAGTCCGTATTCGAGGGCCATGATATAATCCTCATCCATTGCCGCGCCTTCTTCCTTCTCCTTTATCTGATCGAGGAACCTGGCCTTTTGGTCCTCGGGGTCATTCAGCTCGTTAAACCCGTTGGCAATCTCCATGCCGCTCATGTAAAGCTCGAACCGCTCGGTCACCTCCGGTCTTTCCTTCGACCTCTTTGCCAGGGGCGAGACCTCGACCGGGTATTCTGTAATAAATGTAGGCTGCACCAGCCTCTCTTCGCACAACTTTTCAAAAAGCTCGGTGATCAGCTTTCCCCTCGACATCGTCTCGACGCCTTCTATGGCGAGTTCCCTGCCGCGTGCCCTGAGTCCTTCCATGCCATCGGTGACGACGAACCCGCCGAATTCGACGAGGGCCTGCTCCATCGTTATCCGCTTCCAGGGCCTCTCAAAATTGATCTCATTCCCGCTGTAGGTCACGGTAAAGCTGCCGAAGAGCGTGAATACCAGCGTGGAGACCATCTCCTCGGTCAGGTCCATCAGGTCCTCGTAGGTGGCATAGGCCTGGTAGAATTCGAGCATGGTGAATTCGGGGTTGTG
>PLSJ01000451.1 GCA_003165115.1 Syntrophaceae bacterium
GAATTATTTATGAGGAATGCTCTAAAGGCCGGATAACGCCGGATAAGGGAAATATCTTCGTATCTCGGTGATTGAGGCCTTATAGGGTAGGGCAGAGGTTGGGCTTCGGACGGCCTCCCCAGGGGATAATAGGGTAGGACAAACCGGGGCCTGCCGTGATTATGTGGGATCCAGTCCACGAGGGACTCTTCCCGCGTACCGGGACCACTGCCGGGGGTGGGCTTTTCCAGTCTTTCCTCACCGACAGGCTCAAACCCGGTCACCCGTCCATTCTTCACCGTATATTCATAGCGCCCCGGCTTTGCCTTTCCGATTTGCCCCCTCAAGGACGGGTCGGCCGCGTTTCGGTATAAGGTGACCATCTGGGCTACCTTCAAGGGACCGGATACTTTTTTCTGTCCCGGTCCGTGCGTCGTCATAGAGAAATCGTGCGGGATCAAAGGACGGATATGGCGGTCGGCCCTGGCGCCGGCAAGAAGCCGATGGAGGGCGGCATTATTCCCTCTACGTATTGCTTCCCGCGCATAAGGGAGGAGAGAAACGAGCTTTGCCCTTCCGATCTGGTGATAAAGCGCCTGCCTGTCCCTTTTCGTCGCCCCGTAACCAGGTGCCCCGACACCGGCGTCTCCCGGTAATTCCCGGAGCATGTTTTTGCTTATTGGGGGATATGGCTGCGTCATTGGGTGAGCTCTCCTTATAGAGACTGATCTTCCGTCGAAATTCTTCAACGAGTGATCGGCGATCCTGCCGTTCCGGTCCCTACAGCAACGATACATTGTTTTGTTTTCTCTGTCAAAGTGGTAAGGAGTGGTGACAACCGGGTATGTCATTCAGGGCTGACAAGGAGAAGTGACAAAAAGCATCCTGCGCAGCAGAGGAAAATGGACGTCGGGCCGACAAGAGAAGATAGAGAAGAAGAAAAGAAGAGTGTTCTACCGCCGCGGAGGCAGCGGCCCTAAGTACTGGTAGAGGTAGCAGAGTATATTGCCGTTGAAGAGCTTCCTTTTCCGCTCCGCCTTGCGGCCGAAGAGGTGCTCGAAGCGCGGGTGGGGTGAGAGGGCGAAGAGGGACCAGCAGTCGAGGCGCGCATAGATGTCACCCATCGTCCGGTATATCCGCTCCACCTCCCGTATGTCCCCGGTCCTCTCCCCGTAGGGAGGGTTGCAGACGATGCAGCCGTATTTCCTGGGTGACCTGAATTGATCTACGGGCTGCTTCTGGAACGCAATGGCGTCGGCGACACCGGCGGCCTCCGCGTTCGCCCTGGCCGCCTTCAGCACCGTACTGTCCGCGTCCGAGGCAAGTATCCTGAAGTCCGCGGCCACGATCCGCGAGCGCGCCTCCTCCCTGGCCTCCTCCCAGAGGGCGCGCGGCATGGTGGGCCAGGTCTCCGCGACGAACGACCTGACCAGGCCGGGACCGATGCGCCTGCCGATCAGGGCCGCCTCGATGGGGATGGTGCCCGAGCCGCAAAAGGGGTCGGCCAACTCCCTGCCGGGTGCCCACCGGGAGAGCAGCACCAGGGCCGCCGCCAGGGTCTCTTTCAGGGGCGCTTCCCCCGTGCCGGTCCGGTAGCCCCTCTTGTGGAGCCCGGGGCCGGACGTGTCGACGGTGAGGGTGGCGCGGTCGTGGCTGATGGCCACCTCTATCCTGTAGACGGGGCCGGTCTCGGGGAACCATTCGCCGGGGTATTTCCTCTTCACCGCCTCGACGACGGCCTTCTTGACGATGGCCTGGCAGTCGGGGACGGACGCGAGCCTGGATGCGGCCGACTTGCCGATGACGTGCATCTTCCCGTCGGCGCATATGAGGTCTTCCCAGGCAACGGCCCGCGTCTGCTGGAACAGCTCCTCGAAGTCGGTCGCTCCGAAGGAGCTCATCCGGATAAGGAGCCGGTCGGCGCAGCGCAAGGCTATGTTGCACCGGGCGACGTCTTTCGGGCCGCCGGGGAACGAGACGCGCCCGTTCTCCACTTCGACGTCCGCATACCCCAGCGCCTTCAGCTCGTCCGCGACGATCGACTCGACCCCGAAGGCTGCTGTGGCGATCAGCGTATATTCAGCCATGATATTCGACCATCGTATATAGTACTACTTGTGTGGAGGGAAGTGTAGGCGCGGAAGGCAGGGCAAAGGGCGAAAGGCCGATGGCCGGGAGAAGAATATCCGTTGCGGGGATGAGAGGCATCGTTGTCCGACCGGCCGTCAAGAAGAGCGACCCCCATTCGATAATGCTTGAAAACGTGCTCTCAAGGGGCTAGACTATGTTTGTTGGTTGAGCCTGGCAAAAGGAGGTTCGTCATGTCTTATTCTTTATTGAAAGACGGCGACAAATACGGTGGAATGTATGTGGCGACGAAAGCCTTTGGCGACACGGAAGTGGTGAGTTCCGGTGATAACCCGGTAAAAGTTAAAGAAGAAGCGAGTAAGAAGGGAATAGACGACCCTGTAATATTTTATGTTCCCAAGAAAGGAATGGTGAGCATTTACTGATGCCCCTCGATTGGTGCCCCCTTACACTGTGCAATGGGGAAATTTTCCGTCCCATCCTGGAAGTGAGGATTATCAACCCGTACACGGGCAAAGTCAAAGGACCTATGGGATAATTGATACCGGAGCCGATGAATGCGCCGTTCCTGCCGACTTCGCGCAACTTCTTGGACATAACCTGTCTGCCGGAAATACGAAGAAGATAGCCACCGGGAATGGTGAGACAACGGCTTATGGTCATACGACAAGAATCGAGATTTTCAGACCCGGCTCGCAAGGCGTGGCGTGTACCATTGCCGATACGCCTGTGGATTTTATGCCCAATCTCCCGGTGGTCCTGCTCGGCGTTGCGAATTTCCTGAGCAATTTCGTCATAACTATAGATTACCCCTCGAAACTGTTCTCAATAAAGAAGCCGTAGAAATCATACGTATTCCCCACACGATCTGTTGCCGCGCCGTGGGGTGTGAACGTGTGAAAAAATCGCCTGGGAGTCTCCCAAGGACAATTTTTTCACACGTTCTGCCCCGGCCCTGTGCGCTACTGCTCGAAGCTCACTACCGTGCGCTCGCCGCTTTCGCTGACGATCTCCATGGCCTTTCCGCGGCCCCCGTCGTCTTCCTCTATCCAGATTTCCGCCGGCGTCGCGACGGCGTGCTCGTACTTGACCTCTTTCGCGCCCNNACGCGGCCGACGTGCTCGTCGCCCAGGTCTCCTCCGAACGTTTCCAGCTTGATGAGGCGGCCCCCGTTGTCGCGGGCGAACCGGTCAAAGAACTGGAGCCACCGGTCGCGCGGCACCTGCGTGTTCCGCTGCATGCTGTGTGTCATGATGAGCCTCCTTTCCGGTATTTTAGTTAAGAATGTAAGTCCGTTTTTAGAAATCGCAAAAAAAGTTTTTTTGTGCTATTTGTCACCCCTCCATGTCACGCCCGGTTGTCACCCCTCCTTGTCACTTTGA
>PLSJ01000280.1 GCA_003165115.1 Syntrophaceae bacterium
GTACTCGATGACGGATCGGGTGGACGGCGGCATGTTCGGAATCGATGAGATGTGGATGCTCTGTGAGGATCGTAGACCGTAGGCGTACTAAACGTACGCCGGAGGTCACGACCGGAGCAGGGCGCCGCAGATCGCGATTCCGAACATGCCGCCGTCCGGCCGCCCCTTTCCGGCCGCCCTTTTTAGACTATTTCTCTCTGCTCGGCTCCACCACCACCCCCTCTATTTCCAAATCTATCTTAAGGCGCTTGACGGCGTCTTTGGCCTCGTTGATGTCGCCGAAGGGGCCGGAGAGAACGCGGTAGCCGTCTTTCTTCGGGAGGACCCTTGCCGGGATTTGTGGCCCCTGGTGGTTGATGATGGCGGCAAGTCTCGTCGCATCGGTCTTGTCGCGCAGGTCGGCGGCCGACACGTACCACGCATCCGTTTTCATCTCCGGTATTTCCGGCCTGCCGTATATTTTATCGGGGTGCCTGACTTCTATGGCTTCCTCCGTCCCCTTTCCGCTTCCCTGGCCGGTCTCCGAGAGGGGAACGGGAATGCCCTCTGCCCCGGCCAATGTTTCCCCGACTTTTCTCCAGTCAAGCGTTCGGCCCGATTTCTTTTCGGCAATTCTCAATCTTGCATATATCTTCTCTCTCTCGTCGGCGTCGGCGTCTCCCAGGGGCGCATGGGCCTCCAGGTAGACTACTCCATCACGCTGCCCTATGAGATATGGCTGGTTAACGATGCGCACGGGTGTATTGACGGGGGTATTTTCATAGAGTTTCTTCACGTCTTCCGGATAGAGCCTTATGCAGCCGTTGGTTGCATTGAGACCGATGCTGTAAGGTTTGTTGGTGCCATGGACCAGATACGTCGACTTGCTCAGGTAGAGCGCGTATTCTCCCAGGGGGTTCAGGGGTCCCGGCAGGACTTTAGGGGGCAGAGGGTCTCCCTTTTTTCGATGGTCCTGGGAAATCGAGGCGGGCACGTGCCAGGTAGGGCGGACCGTTTTGCGCTGCACATACATTTGGCCCGTGGGCGACGGTCGCTCTGCGGTGCCGATACCGACCGGGTAGGTCGACACGGCCGGCAACCGGCTATCTCCCTTGAATTGAAAGAGCCTCATGGCGGCCAGATTGATGATGATGCCTTTTCTCGGGGAGTCCGGCAGGATGTGGCTCAGGGGCAACATGATACGCTCCCCGGCCTCGGGCACCCATGTATCCACCCCCGGATTGGACGCATTGATTTCATTGATTCCCAGGCTGAAGTGCCTTGCGATATCCGGCAGCGTATCCCCGTTTCCCAGTCTGATGAATGCCGGCCGGCCGATAACGTCTTCTTCTCTTGCAACCGAAAAGTCGTTTCGTTCGATCTGTTCTTCCGGAACTCCCTGGACTGTCGGGGGATTCGTCGGAACATTCTTCATCAGGGCGCATCCGTCGAGAGATAAGGCGAAGACTAACAAAACTATCGAAACGATGAGGCAGGGCCGGGTGAACGAGATCGACAGGTTAACCATGCCGGTCATCGTGGGCTTCTTCTGTGTAATAACGTGGACATCCCCCCTTCTATGGCCTTATCTCGACAGTCGTACCGATCGGCACCAGCCTGGCGATCTCCTCTATCTCTTCGTCCGTGACGGCAATACATCCCCTGGTCCAGTCGACCTCCGTGTGCAAGTCGCCGACCAGCGACGAACCATTCTTGAGGCCGTGGATCATGATGTCTCCGCCGGGAGAAACCCCCAGCTCCCTTGCCCGTTTTATATCTTTCTCGTTCGGATAGGAAATATGGAGAGATAAGTGATAACGGCTGTCCCTGTTCCTTGAATCGATTATGTAGGTGCCCTCCGGGGTTTTGCTATCGCCTTTCCTTTCTTTCTGGCCGATAGGGTTCCCTCCCAGGGCTATCCTGTAACTCCTGGACGTCTTGTCTTTCGAGATGAGGGTCAATCTTCGTTCCGCCTTTTCTATCAGGACCCTGGATGCCGGTCCGATGAACACCGGTCCGCTAAGGTGCCTGCGTTTCAGCTCCCCTTCGATCACTTCAATCTTATTTTGCAGTGCAATAATCTCGTTCTCCCTGTCTTTAACCTCTTGTTCGAGAGTTGCAATCCGTGTTTGCTGCGCAATGACCTTCTTATCCCTGACGGTGACGTTATCGATATGAGATATCATCTCCGCGCTGTCCCGCCTGTAGGCGCTTTCGGGGTAATTCTTCAGGACCTTCTCGAAGCATTCGAGAGACTTCCGATAATCTTTTTGTTCGTTGCGCGGATACGCGTAAATAATACCCATTTCGAAAAGGGCCCTGTCCGACGCCGCCGGATATTTTTGAATGATCTGTTCATATGCGTTCAGGGAGGCCGTATAGCTATGCCCGGCGAAAAGATCGTTCGCTTCCTTGAAGCTCGACCCGGCCTGAAAGTGACTGCATCCGCATATGAGTATCGGTGTTATTATGATGCAGGCAAAGAAAGGGTAAAGCCACCCGCCCAGCCTGCGCTGCTTTTCATGCATAGACGCCCTGACGATCGTAAGACCTCATAAGGCGGCAGGGCGCCAAAAACCCTGCCGCCTTATGTTTCCGGAGCCTTGAAAGCACACTTATTTCCTCATCGATGACCTGAAAGCGGTGTTGGCCCTCTCGGCCTGTGCCTCGGCCATGTTCGCCTTTTCCTCGGCCGCCTGCGCCCTTTGTTCAGCCGCTTGCGCTCTCTCGTCAGCCGCCTTCACGGCTTCGGATGCCTTCGTCGCGTTCTCGTTGGCCTCCTGCGACGCCTTTAACGCCTGATCGGCCTTCAGATTGGTCTGCTGTTCCTGCGCCCGCATTTTCGCCAGGTCACCCTTCGTTGCACAACCCATCACCGTGATACCGAAAAAGAATATTGCTGAAATCACCAAAAAACTTTTCTTCATTTTCTTTCACCTCCTTTTCATTCACTCACGACGTCGCGCAAAGGCTTGTCCACATGTATGGACTGCAGGTTGTATGCCGTAACCTTTGCCCCCACGCATATGCCGCATTCAAGGGGTATTTTCCTGATTCGGCTTCCCTGCGCGAATGAGAACCGGGCAAGAATGTCGAGTCCGGGCATGGGAGATCGACAAAAATGGTCGTCCAGGGTGTGCGACCCGCCTGGCGGGTGCCCCGAACCCGGCCGCCCCACAATGCATCTTTCCCATTCGTCCCTTTTGTGTTATATTCTCTTAAGATCAAATCTCAGGTACGGAGGTTCGCCAAGCTTTTTTGGACGAGAAGACGGAAGAAGAGGTAGTGCAGCTCTCCTTTGAGGATACCCATCTAGCCCGAAACCTGTTCGGTCCCCGGGAAGAAAACATAAAATATCTCAAGAAATATTTTGATGTCAGGACGAGTGTGCGGGGAAACCTCGTCACCCTGGTGGGCAAGAAGAAAGAGGTCGAAAATACGAGCAAAGTGATCCGCGAGCTGGCGGGGCTCATCAAGAAGGGCTTCCCCGTCAACCCGTCGGACATAGACCATGCGGTCCGCTATATCGCACACACGAACAGGGGCGCGGAGGAGCTTGGCCGGGACCAGATCTACATCCCGCCCAGCCGCAAGGTCATCATCCCGAAAACGCAGAACCAAAAGCAGTACGTCGAGGCCATACGGAAACACGATATCGTGATAGGGATCGGTCCGGCGGGAACGGGAAAGACCTATCTTGCCATGGCGATGGCCCTCTCCGCGTACTTCAACAAAGAGGTCTCAAGGATCATCCTGACGCGGCCCGCGATAGAGGCGGGCGAAAAGTTGGGGTTCCTCCCCGGGACCATGTTCGAAAAAGTGAACCCTTACTTGAGGCCCCTCTATGACGCCCTCTACGACATGGTCGACATAGACAGGGGGAGCAGGCTTATCGAGAAAGGCGTGCTCGAGATAGCGCCGCTCGCGTTCATGCGCGGCAGGACGCTGAACGATGCCTTCGTGATCCTCGACGAGGCCCAGAACACGACCCCGGAACAGATGAAGATGTTCCTCACGAGGATCGGCTTCGGCACCAAGCTCGTCGTCACCGGCGACGTGACCCAGATCGACATCCCGGGCGGCCGCTCCGGGCTGCTCGACCTCGAGGAGCTGCTCGGCGAGATCGAGGGGATCGCCTTCGTCAGGCTCGGTCAATCCGACGTCGTGCGACACCGCATCGTGCGCGAGATCGTCTCCGCCTACGAGCGCTCGGCGGAGGCCCGGAACATCGGTTCCGGCACCGGCTCGTCCGGCAGATCCGGCACCCAGGTCCCGGCTGCTCCGAACCAGGAGTCCGGGAACGGGGTCCACGTCCCCGCGCCGCCTCTCTCCGACCGGACTGCCCCGGCACGGCCGCCGCGGTGAGCGCCCAGGTCTTCGCTGCCGACGAGCAGTCTGACCGACCTGTAGATCTCGCACGCTGGGTGGCGCTGGCCGAACGCGTACTGGGCGACCGGGGGATCGGTGAGGGGGCCGAGCTCTCGGTGATGTTCGTCGACGAGACCTCCATCGCCGGGCTGAACGAGCGGTTTCTCGGCCGCAAGGGACCGACCGATGTGCTCTCCTTCCCAATCGAGGACGAGCTCATAGGCCCAGGCCATGTCCCCGACCAGGAGGCGAGCGGTCCGGGGCGAGGACCGATCGAGCTCGAGGAAGTGCCCCTTTTGATCGGCGACGTCGTCATCTGCCCCGAGGTCGCCTGGCGCCAAGCCCCGGAGCACGCCGGCAATTACGACGACGAGCTCGCGCTCTTGTTGGTGCACGGGATCTTGCACCTGCTCGGCATGGACCACGAGGACGCAAGCGAAGCGGCGACGATGGAGGCACTGGAACAGCAGCTCCTCGATGCCCACCACCGCGGGGAAGTCAGTCAGTGATCGCCGTGGCTCTCCTCGCTGCTGGCCACGTCGCCGGTAGCCACGTCGCCAGCACGCACGGCTTCAGCGGCGCCGACGGTGCCCTCCTCGCGACGGTCTTCGTGCTGATAGCGGGCTCGGCCGTCCTCTCCCTGGCCGAGACCGGTCTCACCCGCACCTCGCGCGCCCGCGCCAAGTCCCTCGAGGACGACCGTCAGAGGGGCGCCCGGTCGCTTCGCCGCTTGGTCGAGGACCCGGAGGCCTTCCTGGCCCCTATCCTGCTCCTCGTCCTTTTGTGCCAGCTCGTCGCCGCCACGCTGGTCGGCGTCATCGCGGCACAGGTCTTCGGCCCGATCGGCGTCGCCGTCGCGACGGTGTTCGAGGTCGTGGTCATATTCGTCTTCTCGGAGGCCGTGCCGAAACAGTGGGCCGTGCGCCACTCGGACCGCGCCGCCCTCCTCGCGGCCCCTTTGGTCACCACCCTCGTCCGTTTCCCGCCCACCCGTGTCGTGTCGAGCGCCCTCATCGGGCTCGCCCGCCTCATCACCCCGGGCGGGCGGGGCACCAGGATCGAGCCGGACGTCACCGAGTCCGAGCTTCTCGCTTTCGCCGACGTCGCGGCGCTGGACGAGGCCATCGAGAGCGACGAGAGGGTCCTCATCCACTCGATCATCGAGTTCGGGGACACGATTGTGAGAGAGGTCATGGTGCCGCGACCCGACGTTGTCGCGGTCGAGGAGTCCCTCGAGACCGGCGCCGTGCTCGAACGGGCGATAGAGGCCGGCTACAGCCGCATCCCGGTCTTCAACCAGAGCCTCGACGACGTCGTCGGCATCGCCTTCACAAAGGACCTCATCCGCGCCGCGCGAAGCGGCAAGGAGCACAACCCGGTGAGCGAGATATGCCGGCCTGCGAACTACGTCCCGGAGACCAAGCGCGTCGCCCCGCTCATGCGCGAGATGCAGGCGGGCCAGTTCCACCTCGCCGTCGTCATCGACGAGTACG
>PLSJ01000021.1 GCA_003165115.1 Syntrophaceae bacterium
TCCAGCCATTCCAATGGACGCGTTTAGCCACTATATTGAATAGTATGACAACAGTGTGAGGAGGGACATGGGGAAGAAGCTGAAGGTATTTCTCATCGTGATCGTCGCTCTTGTTGTCGTCCTGGGCGGCTCCGTTGCGGTGCTCGTCAAGTATGCGAACCAGATCATCAAGAACGAGCTGGAAAGCAGGCTCGGGAAAAGCTTCTCCATCGAGAGAATCGACCTGAAATGGGGCCACGTCGAGGTCACGGGCGTTGCCCTCAGGAATGCGGCGGGCAAAGAGGTCATCAAGGTCGGTAACCTCACCGTAAAAGCCGATTTTATAGGGCTGTTAAAAAAGCAGTATGCCATCTCCAGCGTCACCGTCAAAGACCCCTATCTCTTTGTCGAGATAGACAACAAGGGGAATATCGTCAATCCCGTCCTGCCGCCCGGCATCGGGCAGGGACAACCTGCCGCGACAAAAGCACCGCAACAGCCCGCACCCCCGATTACCGTCGGGAAGATAGAGGTCGCTAACGGGTCCGTCGACTATCTCGACCGGAAAACGCCCGCGAAACCCGTCCTCATCAAACTGCGCAGCATAGATTTCGTGATGGAAGACGTCTCGATGCCCTTTGCCGACACTTTTTCACCTTATGTGTTGAGCGCAAGCATCCCCGGAGACCAGGGCACCGGCACACTCAAGGCCAAGGGGAAGGTGAAGATCAAGACAAGGGACATGGACGTCGGGGTAAAACTGCGCAACCTCGATATCACGGCCCTCAAGCCCTATTTCCAAAAGCAAAGCCCGGTCGACATCAGAGAGGGGTTTCTCGATCTCGATCTCAACGTTAAGGTGGCGTCACAGAAACTACAGGCCCCCGGAACGGCCGTTTTGAGGGGGCTCGAATTCCAAAGCGGGACGGGAATGGGCGCCAGGTTCATGGGTGTGCCCGCATCACTGGTGGTCGCGTTTCTGAAGAACAGTAATAATGCAATCCCGGTAAGCTTCGTCATCGAGGGTGACCTGAATAACCCGAAGTTCGATATCAAGGAGGATCTGATGCGCAGGATTTCCATAGCCACGGCGGAAAAGCTCGGCGTTCCCATCAAGGGGATACCCGAAGCGGTGACAAACATCGGCGCAAAAGGCGGCAAAGAAATGGAGTCGACCGTGAAGGGGTTGGGCGAAAGCCTGGGAAATATCTTCAAGGGGAAATAAGCAGGCGGTCGGCCACCGTCCCGTTTCAGCCGCGTGTCTACGGAGCGGCTTTAGTTAAGACGGCAAACTGTCGATATATGATGTATGAAGTCGTCGATGGAACGGGCACGTCCGAAAAGTCACCATGACCTGACTCACGGAAATGAGAAAAGAACGGTATACGATCTTCTTAAAGAACACGAAAAGACTTCTCGTTTCATCACGGGAGGCGCCGCCAAAAAGCAGGTTTCCATAATTGTGCTGTGCGACGGCCCGGCCCCTTTCGATGAGGAAGTACTTGGGGCGACGCCGCACGTTACCATGAGCATCGAAGACGACCTCCTTCAAGAGATCAAGGAGCTTCACGAAGAAAATTTAAGACTTCGGTCCCTCTCTTTGATCGACAACCTCACCGGTCTCGGCAACAAGCGGTTCTTTTGGATGCAACTGGCGACCGAGATGGCAAGGACAAGAAGGACAGGCCATTCCTGTACCCTTATGATGCTCGACCTTGATAATTTCAAATGTCTCAACGATGCCTTCGGGCATCTTGAAGGCGATGAATTCCTTGAGGCATTCGGGAGAATCATGCATGATAACTCCCGGTCCACGGACCTGCCATGTCGCTACGGCGGCGATGAATTTGCCCTCATCATGCCGGCCACGTCGGTTACCGATGCCTTGAGAACAGGTGAACGGCTGAAAAACATATTGGCCGATATGCCGCAAAGGAGCGACCCTCCCGTCTCTTTGAGCATTGGTATCGCGGAGTATACCGCTTTCTCTCCCTATGACATGAACGAATTTGTTCGCGCCGCCGACATGGCGATGTACGAGGCGAAAGGGGGCGGCAAGAACCAAATCCATATTGACCGTCACTGGAAAAAGATCACCTTCGAGGACGATGAAGTGAACCGCGATGAAAAAGACGCCTTATTTACGGATTATCGATAATGTTGCACCCGGAGGAAAGACCCGTGGGCGAGAATAGTCCCGTAATCATTTCCGTGGCCAGCGGAAAAGGCGGCGTGGGAAAGACATGCATCACCATAAACCTTGCCGCGTCCTTATCGGAAAAAGGCAAACGGGTCCTCGTCATAGATTGTGACCTCGGGCTGGCGAACATCGACATCATGTTGGGCATAAATCCCCGCAGGAACCTGAAGGATGTGATCTTTGGCGATGTCGATGTCCGTGACGTGATCGTCCGGACGGAGGCGGGATTCGACCTCCTCCCGGCAAGTTCGGGTGTCCGGGAGATGGCCCGGTTACTCCATGAGGACATCGAGAAGCTGAAAGGGATCATCACGCACGTATCCGGGGGGTATGATTACGTCTTTTGCGATATAGGCGCCGGCATCTCCGATACGGTACTCCAGTTCAACCTCTTCGCGGCGCGAAACCTCGTCATTGTGAGCAAGGACCTGACCAGTATTACCGACGCCTATGCCATGATGAAGACGATCTACCGGACGTTCGGGAGGACGTCTTTCGAGATCATCGTAAATTCCGTGCGTGACGACGACGAAGGCGTGAAGGTCTTCACTCACCTCGATTCAATATGCAAGAGGTTCCTCGACTTCTCTCCACGGCATCTCGGCAGCATCCCCTTTGACGAGGTCGTCACCCGTTCCATCATGAAGCAGACCGTGCTCGTCCGCCTTTTCCCCGAATCGGGGGCCGCAATCAAAATGAACCAGATCGCTCACGCCATTTCCCCTCGACCGACACAATCGAGTGGTGAGACATTGAAGCAGGAGCCGTCTAGACGCCCACCTGCCATTCCTCGTAGTGGTGCGCCTTCAGCTCCGCGATGAAACGGGAAGGCCGCATGATAACGGAACCTATCTGACGGTCGAAGATCATGAGGGGATAGCAAAGATAGAGCTGGTCCATGGCCCGTGTCGCCGCCACGTAGAACAAACGCCTTTCCTCCTCGACCCCGCCCTCTTCCACGGCCTTTGGGTTGGGGAACCTCCCCTCCGCGCACCAGATGACGAACACCGCCTTCCATTCGAGGCCTTTCGCCTGGTGTATCGTGGTCAGGATGACCTTTTCGTCCTCATCGCTGCCCCCGGCGATCTCTTCACCGGTGATGCCGCTCATGAGGGAAAGCTCGCTCAGGAAATTGACGAGCGAATCGTATCCGGTCGAGAAATTGACGAACTGGTTTATATCTTCGAGACGGTTCTCGTGGTTCGGATAGGTGTACTTCAGGTACTCCATGTATCCGTGGGTGAGGACCGCGACGATCATCTCGGACAGCGCCTCATGCTTCCGCAGCCCCTCCAATTCTCCGAAGAGCACGGATAATCGCTCCCCGTTCTCCGGCTGTATGCTCTTGAACTGCTTCCCTATCTCTTTGCTGATAAAAAGGCCCACGGGGTCGGGTGAGGTCTTGAGGTACTCATAGATGTGGTCGGCCGTCTTCTTCCCTATGCGCGGGAACATCTTGAGTATCCTCTTCCACGATATCTCATCGTTCCGGTTTAACATCACCCTCAAAAAAGCGACCACGTCCTTGATATGGGCCTGCTCGAAGAACCGAAG
>PLSJ01000084.1 GCA_003165115.1 Syntrophaceae bacterium
GATCAAATCAAACTTGCCTGCTCTCGTCAAGGATGTCTGGGTTCAGACCCCTTTGAGTAAACAATATTATTTCTGCCATGCCAATGATATGGGAAAACAAAGAAGCAGTGAGCAGTCGGGATTAGGGCGATAAGAATCTGTATGGGTTCAGACAGCCGTAGAACAGAGAGATGAAGAGCAATTTAACCAGCCCAACGCAACGATGGCAGCGGAGAGCGGCGATATGGTCATGAAGGACTTCTTTTTCACTCAGGCGGACTACCTCATATTTGTCTGTCTATTATCGCTTTTTCTGGCAGGTATCTCGCGTTCGAGATATCTCGGCCGCGGGACACACACGGGAAAGAGGTCCCTGATTCTTCTCGGCTCAATCGTTGCGGCCGGCTGGTTTCTCACGCACGGTCTCGGCCTGGTCGGCTACAATATCGACCGTTCGAGTGAGAACGCCCTCACCGGGGTTATTCAGGAAGTTATTGCCACCAAAAGGGATTTTGGTGATCGTCTTGTCGTCGCCATGTCGGAAAGCCCCGAACTTGCCAGGCTCTCCCTGAAGGTGACGCCGGGGGATCTGGAAGCCATCAATTCCGCCCTCGACCGGCACAGCCGGACGAACGAAGACTTCGTCTGTTACGCCATAGATATGAGCGGACGCACCGCGGCGTCCTCCAACCGTCGCGAGAAAGACAGTCTCGTGGGAAACAATTACAGCTTCCGGCCTTACTTCACCGATGCCTTGAAAGGAAAACGGGGCAGATACATGGCCGTGGGAGTGACCACGAAAAAACCTGGCTACTACGCGAGTGCGCCCATCTATGACGCATCCCGGAAGATAATAGGGGTCGCGGCCGTCAAGCTCGATTTCGGCAAAGAGCTTCAACCGGCTGTTTTATTGGGCAAAAAGGTTATGCTCGTCGATACGTCTGGCTACGTCCTCCTGTCGACGGACAGCAAACTCTCCGGGAGATTCCTCTGGCCTCCTTCCGGGGACCTGGAGAAGGAGCTTACGACCTCCAAGCGCATCCCCGTCGCCAATGCCCGGCCCGTCTTCCCGGGGCGTCCCGCCGACGGCAGAACGCTTCGAAACGAAGGTGATTCGCTCATGATCAGTTATCAAAAGTCCGGAATCGAGGGGATGGAGATTGTTGCCCTCGATCCTCCCTACAACCTCTTTAAATGGCGTCTGGTGGGTATCGCCATAGTTCTCGCCGCGATCTTTTTCGTGTTACTCCTTCAGGAGATGTGGAGACGATCCCGGGAATCCAGGGAAAAGGTCATGGCGAGCGAGGACAAGTATCGGCGCATTTTTGAAACAAGCCTGGAAGGGCTGTACCACAGCTCCGAGGATCGTTACTTGAGCGTCAACCCTGCATTCGCCCATATCCTCGGCTACGATACGCCGGAGGAGGTCATCGGGTCGATAGACGACATCGCCCTCCAGCTTTACGTCAATCCCGCGGACAGCACGGAGTTGAACCGCCTGGTCCGGGAAGAGGGTCAGGTGAGGGGTTTCGAGACGAGACTGCGGCGGAAAGACGGCAGTATCATCTGGGTAATGATCGACAAGTCGGCGGTCACCGACAACCTGGGCCGCCTTATTCATTACCAGGGCGGGGTGGTGGAGATCACCGAGCGCAAACAAGCAGAGGAAGAGCTCCGCAGAACGAACGCAGAGCTGGAGCTTGCCACGACCCGGGCTAACGGGATGGCAGCCCAGGCCCGGCAGGCCGATACCGCAAAGAGCGAGTTCCTCGCCAACATGNNGCCATGAGATCCGTACCCCCATGAACGGGGTTATCGGCATGACGGGCCTCCTCCTCGACACGGACCTCTCACCAGAGCAGCGGGAATACGCGGAGATCGTTCGAAAGAGCGGCGAGTCTCTCCTCTCCCTCATAAATGATATCCTCGATTTCTCGAAGATCGAGGCCCGCAAGCTCGACCTGGAAACACTCGATTTCGATCTGAGAATGACCTTGGAGGATGCCGCGGAGATGCTCGCGGTCAAGGCCCAGGAAAAGGGGTTGGACCTTGTCTGCTTCATTGATCCCGACGTCCCTTCGTTCCTGAGAGGTGATCCGGGAAGGTTCCGGCAGATTCTCACCAACCTCGGGAGCAATGCCGTAAAGTTCACCCATAAGGGAGAGATCGTCATCCGCTCCAGCCTCGTGGAGAAAACAGACGGCAAGGTAACGGTTCGATCTGAGGTGCGGGACACGGGCATCGGCATCCCCCGTGATAAGATGGCGGTCCTGTTCTCGCCTTTTACGCAGGTGGACGGCTCGACCACCCGCAAATACGGGGGCACGGGGCTCGGCCTGTCCATCTCCAGACAGCTTGCCGAGCTGATGGGCGGGCAGGCGGGCGTCGAGAGCGAGGAGGGCAAGGGATCGACCTTCTGGTTCACTGCCGTCTTCGATGAGCAACAGGGCCCGCCGGCTTGTCTCACAGGTGAGGATCTCTCGGGTACCAGGGTGCTCGTGGTGGACGACCATGCGACGAACCGCCTGCTTCTGTCCACCCTGCTCCTTTCGTGGGGATGCGAGCCCGGTGAGGCCGCGGACGGGGAGAGCGCTCTTCGTGAGTTGCGGGCGGCCGTTGAGAGAGAAAGACCATATAGACTCGCCCTTCTTGACATGCTCATGCCGGCTATGGACGGAGAAACGGTGGGCGGCCGCATCAAGGCCGACCCGGAACTGGCTGCGACGGACCTCATCATGATTACGTCCCTCGGGCAGCGGGGAGATAGAAAACGCCTTGAAGATATCGGTTTCGCAGGCTATCTCACCAAGCCGGTCCGCCGGGGCCAGCTTCGGGAGATGCTCCCCCTTGTACTGGGCCGCAATGGAGACTCTGTAGCCGCTCCAAAGATCGTCACCCGCCACACCGTTGCCGAGTCGCGTCGCCATCGCATCCTTGTGGCGGAGGACAACTTGACGAACCAGCTCGTTGCCGTAAAGATGCTGGAAAAGCTGGGCTACCGGGCCGATGTGGCCGCCAATGGCCAAGAGGCGCTCACGGCCCTACGAAATATCCCTTACGGCCTTCTCCTCATGGATTGCCAGATGCCGGAGATGGATGGCTTCGAGGCGACGAGACGTATCCGTCAAGGTGAGGCCGGGCTATCTCGTAGCACGACGCCCGTCATCGCCATGACCGCCCGGGCCATGCAGGGTGACCGGGAGGCATGCATCGAGGCGGGGATGAATGATTGTGTGCCGAAGCCGGTTGATCTATCGGCGTTGACCAAGGCGCTTGACCGCTGGCTCTCGCCTGAGATCGAGAGCACGAGAGATAGCGACGCAACATCCAGGAAGGAGACGCATGCCTCAACGTTCGATAGGGCTGCGCTCAGTGATCGCCTCATGGGCGATGAGGATCTGATCCAGGAGATAGTCTCGACCTTTCTCGACGACACTCCCCGCCGGATCGAGTCTTTGAGGGAACGGATAACCAAAGGGGACTCTGTCGGCGCCGGAAAGCAAGCCCACGCAATCAAGGGCGCCGCAGCGAGCATTGGCGGCGAGGCACTGCGGGAGATTGCCTTCGAGATGGAGAAGGCGGGCCGGGCAAAGGATATGGAAGAGCTCACGGCAATGATGCCGGAGCTGGAGAGAAGATTCGAGGAATTGAGCCTGGTCGCGGGGAAGTAGGTTCCGGGACCGATTGCCCATCGACGAGCATCCACAGTGGTTAATTATCACCGTCGTACGCGAGAGTATAGCAACAACAATCGGAAGACACATCGACCTCAGGATCGCCTGGAACTGAAATAAAGCTACTGCTCGTCCCTTGGACATGCAATATTTCACTGGTAATATTCACTTTTCCGGCAATTGCTTTATTCTAGCCTTCGTAGGTGTATCAGGCGCGATCGCCCCGTTTACAGCGTTTATGTATCGGCCCAAATAATAACGCGACGATAGAGCTAACCGGTATAATTTCTCTGAGAGTCAGCTTCTTACATAGCTCAATTCCGGCATCGATCATGGCTGTACTCGATGCCGGATCGGGTGGGCGGCGGCATGTTCGGAATCGTGAG
>PLSJ01000255.1 GCA_003165115.1 Syntrophaceae bacterium
ATGAGCGCACCGGGAATCGCTGGCTTCCCCTTGAACTGCTTGACCGCTCATGCTATATTAGAGTATGCAAAAAAAAAGACCGACAGACGTAGTCGTACCCGCCCGGCAGACGGTGGAGGAAGCGATAAGGGGACCGCTGACGGAGAAGCCCGCACAAGGACCTACCACACCCCAACCCACAAGAGAAAAGAATCCCGCCGCCGTGGCCCTTGGAAAACTCGGAGGACTGAAGGGCGGTAAAGCCCGCGCCGAAAAGCTGTCTCCCGAGGAACGGAAGGAGATAGCGAAACGGGCTGCACGGACCCGGTGGGCAAAGAAAGATCGTTGAACGATGGCAAGTCCTCATACCGATGCGTGTGAGGTCTTTTCTGCATTTATCATAAGTTCTCTATTCAATCCGACCCATCTCCGGGCCGCCGGGTGGTATGGACAAACCGCGCGGATAACGGCATACTATGGTGCGCCCCTGAAGGTTGGGGGCAGAGGCCGGCCGGTTCTTCGCCGGTTGCCCGAATAATGCGAAGGCGGAAAGAGAGTATGCGTGAGATCGTGAAGTCGAACAAATTGAACGGCGTCTGTTACGAGATTCGCGGCCCCCTGCTCAGGGAGGCGAAGAGGCTTGAGGAAGAGGGCTATGCCATACTCAAGCTGAACAGCGGCAACCCTCCCGCCTTCGGCATCACGACGCCCGACGAGATCATCCGCGACGTGATACTCAATATCAAATCGGCCCAGGCCTACGGCGATTCCAAGGGCCTTTTTTCCGCGCGCAAGGCGATCATGCAGCAGTGCCAGGTCAAGGGCATCGAGCACGTCGAGATAGAAGACATCTACGTGGGCAACGGCGTGAGCGAGATGATCATGATGGCCATGCAGGGGCTCCTGAACGACGGCGACGAAATGCTCGTGCCGTCGCCCGACTACCCCCTGTGGACCGCCGCGGTGACCCTTTCGGGCGGTAAGGCCGTCCACTACAGGTGCGACGAGGAATCGGAGTGGAACCCCGACCTGAAAGACATGGAGTCGAAGATCACCCCGAAGACCAGGGGCATCGTCGTCATCAATCCGAACAACCCGACGGGCGCCGTCTATTCGGAAGAGGTATTGCTTAAGATCGTCGAGCTTGCCGAGAAACACGAGCTGATCCTGTTCTCGGACGAGATCTACGACCAGATCCTGTACGACGGGGCCAGGCATGTCCCCCTCGCCACGCTCTCGAAGAATGTCCTGCTCGTGACCTTCAACGGGCTCTCCAAGTCCCATCGCATCCCCGGCATGCGCGTGGGGTGGATGATCGTGAGCGGAAAGAAGGCGCTCGCCGCCGACTATACGGCCGATGGGCTCGATACCCTGTCGAACATGCGCATGTGCGGCAACATGGTGGGGCAGCTCGCGATCCCCACGGCCCTGGGCGGCTACCAGAGCCTAACTCGGCTGATCTCGCCGGGGGGAAGGCTCTACGAGCAGAGAAACGCCGCGTACGAGGCAATTCGCGCGATCCCCGGCATCACCTGCGTAAAACCGCGCGGCGCCCTCTACCTGTTTCCGAAGATCAATATAAAAAGATACAATATTATCGACGACCAGAAATTCCTCCTCGATTTCCTCATAGAGAAGCACGTGCTCCTGGTCCAGGGGACAGGGTTCAATTGGCCCGAGCCCGATCATTTCCGCCTGGTCTTCCTGCCGCCCGTGGAGGACATAAGGGCGGTTGCCGAACGTCTGACGGAATTCCTCCTGACCTATTCACCGTAACGCCCTGTCCCTGTCCGAAAAGAGCGGACATTTGGATGCTCGCCCTTTTTCGCGTCAATCGTGATATAATGGATGCGTCCCGTGGACATTGGAAGGAGACCGATATATGGAAAACAGGATGAGCGTCAAGACATTCAACGGCCAGTTTCTCCCGAGAAGGACCTCGATACGGGAGAAAGAAAAGCCTACCCGCACGAAGCATTACCTCGAATTCCTGGTCCATTACGACGCGGAGCTGGTGCAGGCCGATGGGCCGATAAGGGTCATCAAATGCAAGACGGGAGCCGACTTGCCGCTGGAGAATAAGGGCAAGCTGCAAATGGTGAAGGCCCTGCTCGATGAATTTGCAACGGTCGATGCGACCAACGAAGCGATAGGAAACTACAGAGCCTCGCACTCCTGAGCCTTTTCCTTAAACCCGAGGACAACTTTCTTCCCTGACGGGTGCGCGGCGGCCGGCGCCGGCACCCCGTGGCGCCCGCGTTGCGGCTTTTTCCGGTCAGTGGCCGAGCTGAAGGAGTATGCTGCGCAATGGGGCGTCGGAGAGCTTGATCAGGCCCTGGGCGGGGCGGTCCAGCTCGAGGATCAGAAAGATTGCGCCCGAGACCGAGAGGGCGCACAGGAGCAGGACGGTAATCACCGTCGCGTTTGGGGGAGAGAACAGGCTGAAGCTGACAAAGATGACGGTGAGCCAGAAGACGAGGATCGCGAGGAAAGGTACGGGGATCGAGGTCTGTCCCCGCTGTTCGAGGAGCAGCCACCGTGCCTGCGCCACGTCGTTTATGATCTGCAGGGCGTTCGACTGAAGCCAGCGCTGGGCGTCGTCGCGGGGGGAGAGCTCCAGGAGCTTGTCCCGGACGTCGTCGACGGCGGCCGGCAGGGTATGGGGTACTCTCGTGTCTTCCGGCCATATGTGATTGATGCCGGTGACCGCCGCGCGATACAGCAGACCGCGGGCCTCCGCTGTCTCCGGCCCGTATCGGGCAAGGGTCCGGTCGAGCAGGGCAATCCTGGCCCCTGTTTGCGTCAGCTCGGCGCTCATCGCGTCAAAGGTGCCCTTTGCGGAGCCGATCAGCAGCCCGAGGACGAGGGCGGCCAGTGTCGCGATCGTGCCGGTCCCCAGCTTCACGGCATCTTTCGAGCTGTCGCTCAGATGATGCTCGGGCAGGGAAAAGCGCAAGATGAAGCCCAAGAGCACGCCCGCGCAGACGCACGCAAAAGCGATCGAAGAAATAACGGCGGGGCTCACGCTCCACCGCCCTTATCGGACGAAAGGCTGAGGCGCGCCGACATCCCAAAGCCCGTCAACGCGTCCGCATGCCCGTATACCGTGGTTGTCCCTCGCATAGCAAGTTTTTAAGCACGTAAGGCAGACCTGTCAAGCGGGGTTCAGGTGAGCGGTTCGGGCCGCTAGTCCACGCCGAGCCTTGCCTCGTAGAGCTTGTTCCTGCACACGGCGGAGAGCCTGTTCCCGTTCGCTTTCAGGCATCCCGCTATCCGGCCGCCTCCCGGCTTGACGCCGAAGCAGAAATACCTGATGTCGTCCTCGCAGGCCTGACCCACCTGCGTTTGCGCCTGGCCCGCCATCCCGGACATACGGACCCTGCACGCCGGCGTCAGATCCCGCATGTGCTGCTCCAGGCACTTCGCCGTCCATCCCCCATACACCTGAAAGTCCTGGCAGAACGCTTCGATGTCCTCGTCACAGGCCCTTTCTTCCTGGCCGGGCGCATACGTCGGGGAGAACAGGACGACGCACAAAATGACGGCGGCGAAGAGTGGTAATCGAATGGCCGATTCGGGTACCCGATGCCTCATTATCTCATTATCAAAGCATTATCCCGCATGATGTCAATGGGGCCACGGCCCCCTCACCCCGACCCTCGCCCCCTCGGGGGAGAGGGTCGGGGTGAGGGGGGCTATTATTAACAGGAAGACCGCTCTTGCGTTAACAGTGAAGGCATAGACTTATCAAAGGTGTCTGCATGGCCCAACCGTCCTTTCGACGCTTTTCGCACCTTGCGGTGCCCGCGAACAGGTCTTACCTTACCCTGCGGAAGCTCGGAAGCGCACCCCGCGCGTGAAGTGACCCGGGGCAAAGGGCTTTCCTTTTCCGCTTTTTTGCGCCCGGCGCTCGACCCGGGCCACAACAGGAGGTTTATCGTGATGGAACCGGAGATATTCGCAACGGAAGAAAAGAAACGCATCGCCCTCGTGGCGCATGATAACAAGAAGGAAGACTTATTGGAGTGGGCGCGCTTTAACAGGGGTTTGCTGGCGGAGCACCGCATCTGCTCGACGGGCACGACGGGCGCGCTCCTTGAGCGCGAGCTGGACTTTCCCGTCACCAAGCTCCAGAGCGGGCCGTTGGGCGGCGATCAACAGATAGGGGCCAAAATAGCCGACGGGGAGATAGACTTCCTCATCTTTTTCTGGGACCCCCTGGAGCCCCATCCGCACGACCCCGACGTGAAGGCGCTCCTGCGGATCGCCGTCGTCTGGAACGTGCCCATCGCCTGCAACCGGGCATCCGCGGACTTCATGGTCTCCTCGCCGCTGATGGCGTCATCGTACGAGCGTCATCTCCCGGACTACGAGGGGTACAGAAAACGGCGTGTCACGGGCGAGCAGGCTGGTCCGGCCGGTGAGGCGGGTCGATTTCCAGGGTAACACCCTCTCGCGCCGTCCCTTGAAGCACCCGCTCCAGCGCCGCCAGGAGCCGCGAGACGTTCTCCTGCCTGGACGTGTGTCCCATGAGACCGATGCGCCAGGCCTTTCCCGCCAGGGGTCCGAGTCCGGCGCCAAGCTCGATGTCGAATTCGCTCCGCAGGCGCCGGCGGACCGCGCCCTCGTCTACGCCTTCGGGGACGACGACCGTGCCGAGCATGGGAAGGCGGAAAGGCTTGTCGACGAACATCTTCAGGCCCAACGCCTCCAGCCCCTCGACCATGGCCAGGTGGTTCCTCATGTGGCGGCTGAAGACCGCCTCCTGCCCTTCATCGAGGATAAGGAGGAGGGCCTGGTAGAGGGCGTAGATCATGCTTATGGGGGCGGTGTGGTGGTAGACCCTGTTCCGGCCCCAGTAATCGGCGATCATGGTGAAGTCGAGGTACCAGTTGGGCACCCTGGCCTTACGCGCTTTCACGGCGGCCATCGCCTTTTCCGAGAACGAAAGGGGCGCGAGCCCCGGCGGGCAGGAGAGGCACTTCTGGGTGGCACTGTAGAGGGCGTCGCAGTGCCATGCGTCCATGGAGACGTCCATGCCCCCGAGACTGGTCACGGCATCGACCAGGTAGATGGCGTCGGTCCCTTTCACGACGGAACCGATCTCCTTGACGGGGTTTCTCACGCCCGTCGACGTCTCGGCGTGGATCACCGCCACTATCTTGTAGTGCTTGCGCCTGACGGCCTTTTCCACCTCTTCCGTGATTACCGGCTGTCCCCAGGGGAATTCGAGGGCATCGACGCGCGCGTGGAGCCTTCTCGCCACCTCCTGCATGCGGACGCCGAAAAGGCCGTTCGTGAGGACCAGGACGTCGTCTTCCGGCTCGACCAGATTGACGAAGGATGCCTCCATCCCGGCGGAACCCGTCCCCGATATGGGGATGGTAAACTCGTTCTTCGTGTTCATGATGCGGCGAAGCAGCTCCTTCAGCCCGTCCGCGATGGTCAGAAAGTACGGGTCGAGATGGCCCAGCACGTTCCGGCTCAAGGCGGCATAAACCCTGGGATCGACGCTCGACGGCCCCGGTCCCATGAGGAGGATACTCTTGATGTTGTCCAGCAGATTGTCCACAGTCCACTCCTTGCTTTATTACAGCGCACCCTAGCGGTTGCGTGCACCTTTCCGGCGGATCGCGCCTAGGATAATATCATCAGATACCCGAATAAATCTATACAAAATGCGGAAGATTTTTTTGCGGGCAATCGTGAAAGCCCAGAACCCCCCCCTAAACCTTCACGATCTTGTACTCCCTCGATCCGAGGCCCATCTTGGCCGCGTGGTCGAGCTGCACGTTCCAGTCCACGTCCGGGTAGAGGGCGCGGAACTTGTCCCGCCCGGCCTTGCTCCCGCGCTTGAGGGCCGTGCCCGGAAGCGCGTCGCGCGCATTGACGAGGTCGACGGACGCGGCGTCGATCGCTACCGGGTCCAAAGACGCGAGGATCCCGATATCGGGCACGATCGGCGCGTCGTTGTTCGGGTAGCAGTCGCAGGCGGGGCTCACCTGCATGAGGAAATTGATGAAGACCGTCCTGCCCTCCTTGCCTTTCAGGGCGCCTGCCGCGTGCTCCACTATCTTCTTCTGGAAATGGTCCTGCGCCTCGTTCCACTGCACCTGCACCGCTCCGTTGGGACAGATCAGGATGCACTCGCCGCAGCCGATGCACTTGTGCCCCTCGATCGTGGCCGTCTTGCCGGCGACCGAAATGGCGCCCGCGGGGCAGTAACTGATGCAGCGCTTGCACCCTTTGCACTGGCCTGCGTCGATCGCGGGGCCGAGGGTGCTGTGCTGGACGAGCTTCCCTTCGCGCGCCGCACAGCCCATGCCCATATTTTTCAGGGCGCCTCCGAAGCCGGAGAGCTCGTGCCCCTTGAAGTGGCTCACCACGACGAGGGAATCGGCGTCCCAGATCCCGCGGGCGATGGACACTTCCGACAGGAGCTCCCCCCCGATGGGCACTTTCACGCTGCTCTTGCCCTTCAGGCCGTCGGCGATGACGAGCGGACAGCCCACCACCGCGTAATCGAAGCCGTTCCTGACGGCCGTCTCGATATGGGAGACCGCGTCGCTGCGTGACCCTTTGTAAAGCGTGTTCGTGTCGGTGAGGAACGGGCGGCAGCCCAGGGCGCGCAGATGGTCCACCACCACCCTTATCATGACGGGCCGGATAAAGGCGCAGTTCCCGCGCTCGCCGAAATGGAGCTTGACGGCGCACACGTCGTCTTTTTTCACCCTGCGCGCGGCCTTCACCCGTTTGAGCAGGCCGTCTATCTTGTCGAGGAGGCTCCTGCCGGGCCTCGTCCTCACATCCGTAAGGTATACCGTCGTCATCTTGAGCAAACCCCTTTCTTCTTTAAATTACCCCGGAATTGTGGTACAAGTATACCGCGATTTTTTAGGAACAGAAAGGAGATTTTATGCTCAACCTATCCGAAAAGCACCTATTGATCCAGAAGATAGGCGAGAAGATAGCAAAGGAGCGGGTGGCGCCGAGGGCCAAGGCGATAGACGCGACAGGGGCCTTCCCCTGGGACCTCGTGGACATTTTCAAGAAGCACGGGTTTTTGTACTTCACCATGCCCGAGCGGTTCGGCGGCCTCGATGGCGACATCACGTCTCTTTGCCTCATCATCGAAGAACTGGCGAAGGTCTCCGGTTCCGCGTCCCTCATCCCCCTGGCCAACGTGGTGGGGATGATGCCCGTCATGGTCGCGGGCAGTGAAGAGCAGAAGGAGTACATCTACACCAAGATGACCGAGCCCGACAAGCCCTATATCTGGGCCTTCTGCCTCTCCGAGCCGGAAGCGGGCTCCGACGCCTCCCACATGCGGACCTACGCCACGAAAAACGGCGGGGATTATTACTACCTGAACGGCAAGAAAGCCATGATTACGAACGCGGCGGCCGCGCAGTTCTTCCTGGTCTTCGCGGCGACCAACCCCTCCCTGCGCACCCGCGGCATCTCCGCTTTCTATCTCGAAAAAGACTATCCGGGCGTCACCGTCGGCAAGAGCG
>PLSJ01000230.1 GCA_003165115.1 Syntrophaceae bacterium
AATGATTTTAAGTGAACAGTATTGGCCCTAATGGACAATATGTTATACATTGCCTGTACTCCTGGCCAGTCGCTCCAGGGCCCTCCGATAGAGCAGCGTCATGCTCGCGTAACACTGCTGGTCGGAAATCCTGAGCGGGTTCCTGGGATAGGATGGATCGCGCCTGGCCACATCTTCCGACAAGGCGACGAGTCCGTCCTTGATCTGTTTCAGCGCGTTGAGATGGGCAAAGTTGCCGCTCCTTCCGTAGTAGGCGTCCGCGTGACAGATCCGCTCCAGCGTCAGGCGCTCTGTCTGATGATAGGTGGGGGGTTTCGCTTTCAGGTAGCCGATCAGGTCTTCCACGCTGCCCATAGGCCGGTCGTCGTCCATTCTGTAGCCGAACTGGGCCAGGAACGGAAGCATTTCATCCCTCGTTTGGTGCACTATATGGGTGATCTCGTGGATCGTCAACTCCTCCACGAGACGCTGCTCCAGGCCGGCGGCCTGCAACCCGTAATGGTCATGAATCCATTTATAGGGAATGGCGATCACCCAGTCGGGTTTCGTGGACTCCCCGGCGGCAAGGTTATAGGGCAAGGTCNNCGCGGTCATACCCTTCCAGTTCCCTGCCGAAAAGACTGGTTCTCTTCCGGCCGTCCACGATGAATCCGTCAAAGCGGTCGCGGCCGGATAGGAGGAAGAGCTTGATCGCCGGCACAGCCGCAGGGGATTCAATGTAGAAATAGGTGATAAACATGCCTTTCGGGATGAGGAAGCGGTTAGCGTTCTGCAGCGGCCTCACCTCATCTTCCGTGATACCGTTGGCCTTCAGCATCTCAAGGCCGCGTTTTGTCTGTGCCCTGTCGTATTTCACGTAGGCGCCGGTCACATAATCCTTGAGGGCGGAGACCAAGGGCCGCCATCCGGGATCGACCTTTGGCCCGGAAGAGAAAAAGGCAGCCGAGGGGGACGGACCGAGTGTGCCGGTCCCGGCCGCTGCCATGATGCCCGCTACCTGGGCAAACCGTTTGAAGAACGTCCGCCGGTCAACGCCCTTCGTAGACTCCATGGCCGCCTCGATCGTCCCGCGCATAGTGCTCCCTATCTTGGTTATCGGCGGATAGGGACGCGGGTTAAGCTCCCGGAAGGCGGGACCGTGCTCGACCGTTTGTCTGTTTAGCTAAAGGGGTGAAATCCGACGGGTGCCGGAGATCCACAACGGCGGTCGTCTATTTCCCGAACCGCCTTCTTAACGCCGCAAGACCTGCAAGACCCGGAGCGAGAAGGAGCAGGCCGGACGGCGAAGGAACGCTGGAAGCGGCCGCGCCGGAGTCCCCATTGGCGACGAGGAAGATGTCCGTAGGAGTTATCTCGAGGCTGAAATAAAAACCGTTGGGCGCTACCGTGAAGAGCGGGCCCTCGGGTAAAAGCGTGCCGAAAAGCAACGCAGCGTTGACAATATCGAACTTTTCACCGTTATAGACGCCGGCGCCGGGCAGAAGCGACACGTACAGGTATCCCGCGAGTCTTGCCTGGCCCAAGACAACCAGCTGACCGTGACTGCCATCGTTCGCAATATCGATGCTCAGGGTGCCCGCGCTCTGCGTGTAGTTGCCGGCAATGGTCAGCACGCCCGGTGAGTTGCCCGGATGGACCGCGCCGCCCGTGACGGAGACATTGCCCGTGATCGTGCCGGAGCCTTGCAGCACTCCCCCGGCCTGCACGAGGGTCCCCACCTGGAAAAGGTCCCCGTTCAACGGGTTCCCGTTGGCCGTCAGGGCACCGTTGTTGAGAAGGGTCCCCGCTACCCGGAGCCGCCCTCCCTCAAAATCGTAAGAGCCCATACTGCCGATGACAAGGTCGTTGTATACCTTGACGATACCGCCGGACTGGTAAAACGAGCCCGCGCCGTTGTAGCCCACGTTGACGCTGCCGGTGACGGTCAGGCTGCCGCCGTAGAGGTTGTAGACGCCGTTGCTGCCGGCATTGTAGCCCAGGCAGAGGTTTACCGTCTGGAATGCGCCGCCGGTGGAGGTAGTGTTGCCCGATGCGGCGCCCTGGTTAAAGTAGCCCTGTCCCGAGTAGCCGACGTAGGCGGTGCCGTCCACGGCCAGGCTGCCGCTGTAAAGGTTGAAGGTGCCCACGCTCCCTTTGTTCATCCCTACCACGATCGTCGGCGTGCTCACCGATCCCCCGGAGAGGTCGAGACTTCCCGCGTTGAACTGGCCCACAATCACGAGCTGGCTCACCAGGGTTCCCTGTCCGACGGAAAGGCCCAGCGATCCGCCGCCCGTCGAGTCGATGGTGACCGGACCGTACCCCCCGGCCGATGCGGCATCGTAAACGAC
Organism: Syntrophaceae bacterium; assembly: GCA_003165115.1. Lineage (GTDB taxonomy): Bacteria > Desulfobacterota > Syntrophorhabdia > Syntrophorhabdales > WCHB1-27 > BOG-1155. The sequence goes on from PLSJ01000230.1 coordinate 2,331, forward strand.
CGCGCCCGAAGCGGCTATGAGCCATACGCTGTCGCCACCCGCGGGCGGGTAGCCCAGGCTCCACTTTGTACCGTCGGTCCAGTTGCCGTTTCCGCCCGCCCAGTAGTTGGGCGCGGCAATCGCCCCTGTAACGGCGGGCGAGGCCACCGGCCGTGGCAGAGGCTGGAGAGCCGGAAGCGGATAAAGCAGGGTCAGGTCCAGGGGGGGAGGAGACGGATTGCCTTGTTCGGACGGCGGANNGGCGGAAGGGGCATGGGAACGGGTCCTTCAGGCGGCGTGGAATCCTGGCCCGAAGGCTCCGGTTCCCCCCCGCTCTCCGGGGGAGTTCCCGTTCCGGTAGTCCCGTCACCTCCGGAAGCACCGGGAAGACCTGCTTCCCATCTCGGGGACGTGACACCTCGAAGAAAACTTCTGATCTGGGTATCACCCGCGGGCCTCGGCTGCGTAGGAGCGCCACCGGGCCCCGAAACGGTTGAGGTGTACCCCGAGGTCAAAGGCTGGATCACCCCCGGATGCCTCGGGTTATACAGGTAGCCTCTTCCGGAGACGAGGATCACCGTCGTTGCGTGGGCTTCGACCCCCACGAGCATGTTGGTATCCCTCACGCCGGCAACGGCGTTCTCCGTGTGTACTTCGAATTTGTTTCCCTCGACAAAGGCTACGACCTTTTTCGCCAGGTCATCCGCCGAGACCGCCTGGACTCTACCACCGTAAAGCCTCACCACGTTGCTGTTTTTTCCGCCCCCGACCATATACTCCTTGATCTCGACCCTGCTGCCCGGACCGATCCTCAAGACGTTCCGGTTCAGGAAGGTTACCTCCGCCTTGCTCCGGCTCTTTGTCCTGTAGATATCCCCCACCGCCACGAGATCCCCGGGGGAAACCGTGGTGGCCATATTCTTGCCCGGACGCAGCACATCCACCGGGCCCTCCATCTGCGTGATCTTCCCGCAGGGAGCGGCAAAGGCGGCAACGGATGAGAGGAGCATCAAAAAAAGAAACGAGACGAGTCCATTTTTCAGGATAAAGCACGACAGGGCATACCTCCTCCCGGGCACCCGAGGCGAATAATGGCGCCGGGGGAGCGGGGGCGGTGCTTTTCGTCCCTCACGGATGGTAAGGTTTTGGCAGGTTATCATTACACTCTTATTATGCCGATATTATACTATGCATTACGCTATGTCAAGAGAAAATGAGAGCGTGACAAAAGCCGGGCCGGATCGGCGGCCGAAACCGGCGCGTTATTTTTCCGTGAGATGCACGACCTCGCCGGAAGGGCATTCGGTAATGACCGTCCCCGCGCCTTTGGGCGCGGCGGCCACTTCATAGATCGCCACGGGCCGCCCCTTCCCCTTGACCCGGACGCGGTCGAGCCCGGTCACCTTCAGTCCTGCGAGCCTGCCGTCCCCGATCGGTCCCCTCAATCTGTCGAGGGTATATTCCGTGATCACGATATGGCATCCGTATTTTCTCGTGAGACCTTCGATGCGCGAGCCGAGGTTGACGTGGTCTCCGATGACCGTGTAATCCATCTTCTTGCCCTCGGCGCCGATGTTGCCCACCAGGACTTCACCCGTGTTGATGCCGATGCCGCTGTCGAAGGGATCCTTTCCTTCCGCCCTCCATTTCGCCTGAAGCCTCTTCAAGTGTTCGATCATGTCGACGGCGCATTTGACGGCCCGCTCGGCATGGTCTTCCTGGCGCAGCGGCGCCCCCCAAAACGCCACGATCGCATCCCCGATGAATTTATCGAGGGTACCTTCCCATGAGAAGATCACCTGGGCCATCTCCCCCAGGTATTCGTTGAGCAGCGACACCACTTGCTCGGGGGAATGTCTTTCCGAGAAAGTGGTAAAGGCCACGACATCCGAAAAGAGCACGGTGACCTCTCTTCGCGATCCCCCGAGCCTCGCGAGATCGGGGTTGTTGATAAGCTCATTGACCACCCTCTCGGTGACGTAGCTCGAGAACATGCCCCTTATCCTTTTGGCGTAACGCTCCTCCATGGTGAACCTGAAGGCCGTCACGACAAAATAGATGGAGAGCAGGTTCAGCCCGGAAAAGGAGATGTCGATCCACAACCCATTGTGGAAAAAAAGCCGGTAGCCCGCGAAGAATATCGCCGATATGAAGAGGAACGCCAGGATGGCGCCCAGGGTCGCCCTTGCCCGCAGCATGCAAAGGGAGAAGAGGATGCCCGAGGCGAGCAGCACGAAAAGGCTCGTCACCTTCTTTGTCCGTTCGGGGAACCTCCGCTCCAGGATAGAGGCGACCACGCTCGCGTGTTTCTCGATGCCCGGCATCGCGGGGGACGCCGGGGTGACCCTCACGTCGTAGATACCCGTCGCCGTCGCTCCGACAAGCACGATCTTGCCCTTTATGGAAGCGCGGTCCGCCTTCCCCTCCAGCAGGTCGGCCGCGGATATGCGGGGAAAGGTGTTCGCGGGCCCGTAATAGTGGATCAGCAAGCGGTGCCAGGGGTCGGTGGGGATAAAGGTGTCGCCCAGTTGGACGCCTCTCGCGCCATCCACGATGAGGGCCTCCTGGGGCAGATTATAATAGAGCCGCGCCGCCTGGAGATCGATGGAGGGATAGAACTCACCGTCGTACTCGATGGCCATGATCTCCCACCGCAGCACGCCGTCGTTGTCCGGTATCATGGTGATGTGGCCGAGGCCGGCGGCCGCGCGAGCGATACGGTCTAGGGTGAGCAGGACATTGGGGGCGGAAATGGGAGGGAATAACCGCAGGTCGTCCATGTTCCTGACCATGGGGAAAGACCATCTGGTGAGGTTTTCGTTCCGGATAATCCGTGTTCCGTCCTTGAACGTAAAGACGATGGGGAGAAGGACGTTCCCGGCCCGCCCGATCGCCTCAGTGAGCGCGGCGTCGCCGGGCGCCGGGTCCGCGCATATGATATCCATGAGCACGACCTTCGCGCCCATCTCTTTCAGAGAATCGACGATCTCCGCGAGTTTCTTCCTCTCCCAGGGCCAGCGGCCGATCCTCTCGATGCTCCTGTCGTCTATCGCGACGATCACCACGTCGCCGGGAGGCGCCGTACGGCCCCGCAACTGGTACCCGAGATCGTAGAAAAGCAGCTCCAGCCTCTCCAGGGGCAGGGCCTTTCGCATCAGGCAACCTGCATAAAAGAGGGTAATGACGAGCCCTATGATGAGGATGACCCTCGTGTGCCTCAACCGCTACCTCCAAATCTCCCTATCTTATCGCGGGTATAGAGCGATGGCAAGCCAATTCTCGGGTGGGTGGGGCGGCCGGGCGCTTTTCGCGCCTGGCACGGTCGCCGGGGTGTGTCCGGGTCCTCACATACGAAAAAGTATGCTCCGGTCCGGACACACCCCGGCTCCCGCACCATGCATCGAAAATCTCTCCGGCCGGGAAACGACCTTACTCAATTCACCTGCAACTGGAGCGTCGAACTAAGAGCCACGAATCACGAATAGCCATACGAAAGATGAACAAAAAGATAAGCGGGAGTGGCCCGACAGGGCTACGATCCGCTTCAGCGCCTTGTTGGCCCGTTCTTTTCGCTCTACACTTGTTCTTCGTCCTTCGGCCAGGCCTCTCTGTCACCGCATATTGAACAGCGAGACAATGGTCCTCATCGTTACCCTATAAAGCTGCTTGTCTTTTGAACGATCCGAGTTGAAGTAAATGCCATCCATCGGACCGTATGAGCCTCGGAAGGACGGTGTGAACACATAGCTGTGTACAAACTTGTGGCATAGCCAAAGAACGGGTCGACGCGACGCCGTCTTTTGGTTCAATGCGTAGTGAAGACCTATCATGTCCCAATTGGTGCTGTCGACCGGCTGGCCGTTGAATGGAAACTCGTCAACGCGAACGGTCTTGTTCGAGAGGCGCGAGGGAAGACCCTCAGCTTCGATCAATTTCCGGATACAATAGAAACCGATCATGACTTGTTGCTCGATTTCCGCGAACTGCTCAAGAGTAAAGTGAGCCTTCTGCGCCTGAAGGCATTTTAGCGAGGATGCCCGTCGTCGCAAGTCATCCTTCCAGTACTTAGATTCCCAGATCATGTTCCTCTCAGCGCCAACTACTTTTTTATGCTGATTACACGTTTGCTCCCATTCTATGTCATAAAATCGAATGCAGTCAACGAAAAGTGGCAGAAAAGGTGTTCCAGAAGGTCATTCCGATACGTATAATAGGGAATACAGTGTGATTATACGCACGGAGTATAATTGAGCCGATTTGTTATACTGTTCGAAAGGTTAGATACCCGATTGCCAATGAAATCCGCCATGACCTGAGAAAGAGTCGGATCACGGACTTCAGGAAGAAGTGTCGGACGTGTCCAGAACGTCCTATCGCCGTTTTTTCGAGATGTTTTATGTCACTTCCGGTTCTTGCCCCTCCCTGGCATGTCCGGTCGTCTTGCGTCCGAAGTCCTTATTTATAGACCGCCTTCCCACAGGCACCGGCGAAAAGGTTCTTGACAGGAGTCGGCCCTATCTCATAGAATGCCTCAACGTGAAAATAAGGATACTCGGCTGTTACGGCGGCGTTACCCATTATCACAGAGTGACCTCCTTCCTTCTCGACGATTCGGTCCTGCTCGACGCCGGAACGGTTTCGGAGGTCCTCGGCGCAGACGAGCTTAAGAAGATAAGGGCCGTCCTCGTAAGCCATGCCCACTGGGACCATATCAGGGACCTCCCCACCCTTGCCGACAACCTGTTCTCCCTCGGCTGCCGGGGCATCGCTCTGGCCGCCGTCAAACCTGTCCTCGACGTCGTGCTGGCGCATCTGTTCAACGACAAGATATATCCGGATTTCACCCGCATACCGTCGCCGGAATCGCCGGTGATCGTGCCTTTTCCGCTCGAAGCGGAGAGCACCGTCGTGCTCGAAGGCATGGAAATAACGCCCGTGCCCGTGAGCCATACGGTTGCCTGCACCGCCTTTCTCGTAAAAAAAGGCGGGAAAGGCTTCATGTTTACGGCCGATTCGGGGCATACGGAACGATTCTGGAAGATTGCCCGAAAGGAGACGGGACTGGAGTTTATTCTGGCGGACGTCTCTTTTCCGAGCAGGATGGAGGACGTCGCCGTGATGAGCGGCCACATGACGCCCACCATGCTCCGGGCGCGCCTTCGCTCTTACGGACTGCTGGACAGGACCGTCTACATCACCCACATGAAGCCCTTCTTTTGCGAAGAGATCATCGGGGAAGTGGCGTCGATGGGCGAGAAGAACATAAGGTTCCTCGAACAGGGGGAGACCATAACATTCTGAAAGCCCGGCCGACCGGCAGCATCGTGAGAAGGCGTATCCCGGACCCCCGTTACGTAAGCGAGCCCCCTTCGAAACGAGTTTACGCGCCCTTAACCTCCGCTTTCCACGTGGATGGAACCCGCTTCCGTCCCGGCGTGGCCGCCGGGTGGTGCAGACATCCACTTTACTACCGGGGCGGGATTGGGTTAACCTTTATAAAAAGAGGGAACAAGACCGGATGGACCATAGAGACCTAGAGAAGATGTTTTTTCCTGAAAGCGTGGTGATTTGCGGCGTTTCGGACGGCCCCGCCAACCTCGGAAGATATATCCTGAAGAACCTGAACCGGTTCGCCTTCGCCGGGCGGGTGTACGGGTGCGGGCGAAAAGCCATGGATCTCGAAGGGGTAAGGGTCTACGCGGACCTGAAAGAACTCCCCGAGGTACCGGAGCTTGCGGTGATTATCGTCCCCGCCGGGGCGGTCGTCGGCCTGCTGGATGCGTGCGGGAGGTCCGGCATACGGCGCGTGGTGATAGAGACGGGCGGTTTCTCCGAATTCGGCGTGGAAGGGAAAGGCGTGGAAGACGAGATCAGGCGCGTGGCGACCCTTTGGGGTATCACCTGTCTCGGTCCCAACTGCATCGGCGTCATCAACGTGGAAAACGGCCTGGTCCTGCCCTTCGTCTCCTTCGGCCCGTCCGAGATAGTGAGGGGCGCCAACTCTTTCGTTTCCCAGAGCGGCGGGCTCGTCCACGAGCTGATGCGGCGGTGTCTGATAGAGAACGTGGGCCTGAGCAAGCTCACGAGCATCGGGAACAAGCTGCTCACGGACGCAAGCGATATCCTCGAGTTCCTCATCGGAGACCCACAAACGCACACGATCGGGATGTATCTCGAAGACGCGAAGAACGGAAGGCGTCTCATGGAGCTGGCGTCGGGGACCGAAAAACCCGTCATCGTCTTCAAGGGCAACACGAGCCCGATCAGCACGGAGGTCGCCTCGTTCCACACGGCCGCCCTCCTCGGCGACGAAAAAGTCCTGCACGCGGCCCTGCGCCAGGCGGGCATACACCGGGTGGCAAGCCTGTCGGAGATGGTCGATTGCTTCAAGATCTTCGACCTCCCCCCGATGAAGGGGCCGAACC
>PLSJ01000347.1 GCA_003165115.1 Syntrophaceae bacterium
AGAAAAGGAGGATCGGGATGGCGGAATAGGGCGGTGTCTGCGTGGGCGCGTCGATGCGGCCCCTTTCGAAAATGAGCAGGGTGCCGCCAGCCTCCAGGGCCAGGGCCGCCTTTCCCATCAGCGCCAGGGCATCCTTTTCGGGCCAGTCGTGGAGCATCGATTTGAAGGATATGAGATCGAAGCCGGGCGGCAGCAGGTCCGTAAACGCGTTTCCTTTGATGAAGGTGATCCTTTCCGCCTCCGGTTCATGCGCCAGGTGCTCCCGTCCTATATCGCATACCAGCGGCAGGTCCAGGACACTCGCCCCGAGCCTTGGATATTTTCTGCACACCTGAAGGGCAAATTCCCCGCTGTTCCCTCCGATGTCGAGCATACGCCGATGCGGGGCGAAATCGTAATGCCCGATGCATGGGGCCGCCTCATATCTCGTCAGGGCGGTGGTGAAACGGACCCAGCGTTTTGTCAGCGCGTAGTTTTCCGGGCCGGACTCGAAGGCGCGGCCGTACGAGAATAGGTCGAAGGTGCGCGAGCTGCGCATAAAGCGGCCGGGGTCGGCGACAAGTGCGGTAAAGAGGTCCGTAAAATCGGCGAGGACGAGGTGCGCGAACTCCAGCTTCGCCTCAAGGAGGTCGCGGTAGCGGAGGGCCTTCGTGAACGCAGGGGTGAGCATGAACCTGCCCCCGTGCTCCTCGGCGACGTTGTTCAGCCGGAGCAGGCCGAGGAGCAGTGATGCGCCGGGCGCGTCCAGGTTGCAGCGCTTTTCGATTTCCTCCGCCGTGCTCGGCACGTTCCCGAGGAGATGGTCGATCAGGCCCACCTCTATTGCCGTCGCGAGGCTGCGCGCCTCCACGATGCCCTTGATAAAGGCGTCTATGCACAGGTAGCCGGTCTCTTCAGAATATTCCATAGTAGCCGCTTTTCAGGCAAGCCGTTAACCCGAAAAGTGGTACATCTCGCAAATCCTTGATTGCCAAGGCATCCAGAAAGTCTACCATCACAGTAGTGAATAGCATGGATAGGACAAATCACGGTCTTTTCCAATAACGGCGCACTTTCCCCTGATTCTTGGAAAGGGCCGGTGGCCTACCCCCCATGAGGTTACCATGGGTCAAAATCCTCATTTCTCATTCCCCCACAACGAAATGTGGACATATGTACTTGATTTTTTCGCAGGGAACGCGATAATTAGGAAATGGACCATCCTATGCAGACAACACAGAGTAAACCGGCGACCCCATCCCGGCCGGCCCTCATCACGCCCAAGATCCCGCCCATGGTGGGCAAGATCCAGGTCAACTTCTGTAAGTCCCCCAAGTGCAAAAATTTCGGCGTCCCCGCAAAAAATGGCCCCCTGTTCGAAGGCAAGTATTTGCCAAGAGAAGATACCTATGACCTCTATACAACCGGGTACAAGCGTGACGGTGGCAGTGTACAAACCCTGAAGTGCAAGCTCTGCGGGGAGTACCCCACCGTAAAGAGCAATCTTGGCATATACGAAGAGCTCTCCCGCTTCATGGTGCCGTTTCGTTCGAAGATCGTCTCGTGCCCTGATCCAGGTTGCGAGAACCATACGGTGCCGGTTGGTACCCCCGAGCCTGCCGCATCCATAGCAAGTCCAAATCCGGGATGCTGCGGTATTTGTGCAACGGCTGCGGCAGGTACTTCACCGAACCGTCCCCGGATATGCCAGGGGGTCGTCATAAACAGCCGGAGATGGACGCCGAGGTTTTTAGACGTCTGGTAAACACTTCTCCCCTCAGGCGGATCTTCAAGCTCCTGAAGATAACCCCACCGGTGTTCTATGACACGATAGACTTTATCCATGAACGGTGTGTCGCATTTGCCGTAGCACAGGAGTCCAGGCTGTTCAGGATGCACTTGCCCCGTCTCTACCTCGCCTCCGACCGGCAGGAGTACGTCCTCAACTGGCGCCGACGGCAGGACAAGAGAAACGTGAATCTCTGGTCCGTCGGCACGGCCGACCTCAGAAGCGGTTTCATCTTCGGCCTTCACGTCAACTACGACCCCGACATGGATCTCGAGAAGACCGAGGACGATGCTATCGCGATCCGCGATTACGAGCTTCGGGATCCGTACAGAAGGTACGCCAGGGTCTGGCTGAAGAAAGATCACGAAGACGCCGTGAAGTCCTACCGGGCCCCGAAGAAACCGCGGACCAAGAGCAAGCAGGATAAAGCCCTTGAGAAGGCTATCGATGGGATCTACAATGCCGCACAACTGAGGTGGGATATCGAAGCCCAGGAGGCGGTCACGGAGTTCGTCCAGCTCCCGGACAAGGGCATGCAGGTCCATTCGGAGTATACGTTATACGCACACTTCTTCTTTCTGAGAAAGCTCCTGAGCAGGATGGGAAACCTGCATTTCTTTCTCGATCAGGACTCAGGGATTCGGGCTGCATGCCTGGCGGCGTTTCACGACAGGATCAAGGACCACCGGTGCGATGCCTTTTACGTAAAGATCAACAAGAAGCTTACCGTCGACCAGCGTACGAAGCTCATGCTGGCCAACAAGTTCGTGTTCGAGGCCGAGAAGGCCCGCAACCCAGGTATGAAGGAGTACCATGTCCGGCTCCTGATGATGAAGCGAAACATGGAGCATCCCAAGAAGCACGGCAAGTGGAAAGACCTATGGGTTACACATCCCTTCCCCAATATGGGAGAGCCCGAGAAGGCCATGTCCTACCTGACGGACATCCACCATTACGACGAGGATCACCTTGCCCGGATCTATAGCCATGCGAGCCTTCATGCGATCGACCGGTTCTTCATGCAGGTGAGGCGGAGCGTGCGGGCCCTTGAGCGGCCGATCTCCACGCCGAGCAATGCGAACAGGAGATGGTACGGGTACAACCCCTACGATCCCGCCATGGTGGGTAAGCTGCTTGACATCTACCGTGTCTATTACAACTATGTGGAGGCAACGAGAAGAGAGAAAAAGAGGCTCTTTCTCATCCTGAATGGGTAAGGTAGACTGTAGTGAAAAAGAGAGGAGCCCCTACACGATGCAAGACCTGGAGTCCCTGTTTACAAAAGCGCTCAAGCTGGAGCCGCCATGGATGATTACAAAGGTGGAGTTTGATGAAGGCAAAGGGGTCATAAGGGTCTTCATCGATTTTCCCCGGGG
>PLSJ01000246.1 GCA_003165115.1 Syntrophaceae bacterium
CGCAGGCTTACCGGAAAGACACTATCTTTCGAAAAAGCGTTATAACAGCCAACCGCCGTCCAGGTGTACCCGTATCGCTGAACGCATTGACTCAGTATCCAGGCCCCTACCTGCACGTTGTAGCAGGCATCGCCAAGACGCATCCATCTTTCGTGACCCAACGCGCCGTACCAGGACGAGTTTATCTGCATGAGGCCGTAGTCGAAGGACCCGTCCTTGTTGTAGTTGACAACTGAGGGGTTGAAACAACTCTCGGTTTTCGCGATGGCCCAGAGAAGCTGCGGCGACACCCCGTACTTTTCGCCGGCCTCTTCGAAGCAAAACGCGCAAACATGATGAGAAGTGAGGAGTACGAGGGCGACCGCGAGGAAACACGTCCTGGCGGAACGGACATCGCCGATCGCATGTCTAAGCCATCTCATCGTCAGGGTATTACTTCGTCGCTGGTGGACAGCGGCCCGAGAGGGGGAATGCCCTGGAGACACCTTCGTAACGGGCTGCTCAACTGAATAGCTATGGCGAAGTGGCTCATCAAGGGACCTCCAGGAAATTTCCCGAAGGCCCCTTGCGACCGGGATTATTTCTTTTTGGCAGGTTTGGCGGACCCTTTCTTGGCCGCTGCCTTCTGAGGGGCTTTCTTCGGCCCGTTTAAGCCCGTGCTTAGCACGCTGGAGGCGGAGAACTTCACCGCCTTCCGGGCCGGAATCTTGATCTCTGCGCCGGTCCGGGGGTTCCTGCCCGTCCTCGCCTTACGGCCGACCACGGAGAAGACCCCAAGCCCCGGAAGCGCAACGCGCTCTCCATTCTGCAAGGACGTCGAGATCATCCCGACAAACGCCGAGAAAATTTCGTCTGCCTGTTTCTTGGTAATCCTTCCGGCCTCTGCCAGCTTCGGAATGAATTCAGCCTTGCTCATACCTGCCTCCTTCTCTGGATTTAACTGGACTTCGCTCGTTTATACGCCACATTGCACGATCAAGCAAGAGAAAAGTGCGAGGGGAAGTAATATAACTGACAGTTCCAGTCTTTTTATTAGGTTTTCCGAAAATTTGCCACTGTCCACGGCCTATCGTCGTGTCGATACGTGGCTTTTTTGATTCCATCAAAACCATAAGAAAGGAGGAGTGCACCCATGTACGCGGAGATAGAATTGATCGGCCGCCTGACGAGAAAGCCCAGCCTTCAGTTTTCTCCGACAGGCATGCCCATATGCAACTTCAGCGTCGCGGTTAACAAGAAGGTCAAGGGCGATTCAAGCGACAGCGTGACGTATTTCGACGTGATCGCCTTCAAGAACAAAGCCGAGCTGTGCGCGGGGTGCCTTGACACGGGAAAGCTCGTGTTCGTCAAGGGAGACCCGCAGATACGGAAATGGGAAGATAGAGACGGCAAGAAGCACAGCAAGTTCGAGATAATCCTCCAGAGGATCCAGTTCCTTTCGGCAAAGTCGAACGCTCCTGCGCGACCAGCGGATGGAACGGACGATTTCGTCCACGAGCCTGACGAGGATGACATCCCGCTGTGAGGAGGCGACCATGCGAGACGATATACTCAGAGAACGCTATTTCCGAAAAGACCCACAGGGAAATGTCATCGAGGACTGGCCCAAGCTCTGCGAGAGGGTATCTAAAGCGATAGCGATGACTGCAGATCAGAAGCGCGCGTTCTTCAGTGTGATGGACGATTGTCTCTTCCTTCCGAACACACCCGCCCTCACCAATGCAGGCCGGCCGGACTTCACCATGTCGGCGTGCTTCGTGCTTCCCGTCGATGATTCTATCGAAGGAATCTTCGATGCGGCGAAACGGGCTGCACTGGTGCACAAGATGGGCGGAGGGACAGGCTTCAGTTTTTCGCGCCTGCGGCCTGCGGGAGACAAGGTAGGGACCACAAACGGCATTGCGAGCGGCCCCTGCTCCTTCATGAAGATCTTCAACACGAGCACGGAGGTGATGAAACAGGGCGGCACCAGACGGGGCGCCAACATGGGCATGCTCCGTGTAGACCACCCCGACGTTCTCGATTTCATCGCCCTCAAGTCGCGCGACGGCGACTTTGGCAACTTCAATATCTCCGTCGCCATCACCGATGAATTCATGGACGCGGTGAAGACCGCCGGAAATTTCGCCCTCCGTTTCAATGGAGAGGTGAGGAAAACCGTCAAGGCCCAGGAGATATGGGACAAGACCGTCGAGATGGCGTGGCTGAACGGCGAGCCGGGCGTTTTCTTCATTGATAGGGCAAACCGGTTCAATCCCACGCCCCACGTTGGCCAGTACGAGGCGACGAACCCCTGCGGGGAGCAGATGCTGCTTCCTTACGAGGCGTGCGTGCTGGGGTCGGTGAATCTTGCCAAAATGGTGAAGGCCGACAACGAGATCGACTGGGACCTGCTTCGCTCAACAGTGAGAACAGCGGTGGTCTTCCTCGATAACATTATCGACCGGCAGGCCTATCCGCTTCCCGAGGTCGAAAGGATGCACAAGGCAAACCGGAAAATCGGCCTGGGAGTTATGGGCTGGGCCGACATGCTGATTCGTCTGGGCGTCAGTTACGCCTCGGACGCGGCCGTTACCCTCGCGGAGGAGGTAATGTCGTTCATTACGGAAGAGGCGATACAGACATCGGTGGAACTTGCGAAAGAATACGGGCCGTTCCCCAACTGGGAGGGGTCGGCGTGGGCCAATGATGTCGTGGTCCGCAACGCGACCCTTACGACGATAGCGCCAACTGGAAGCATTTCAATTATCGCCGGAGTAAGCAGCGGCATAGAGCCCGTTTTCGACTTCGAGACGGAGCAGAAAAGGGCGGACCGGACCTTCACGGTCAGTCACCCGCTTTACGAAGAATGGCGAAGAGCGAACCCGGGAGAAGAACTGCCCGGCTATTTCATCAAGGCTTCGGAAGTCCCGGTTGAATGGCACATCAGGATGCAGGCGGCGTTTCAGAAGCACACCCATAATGCGATCTCAAAAACCGTGATCCTGCCGCGTGAAGCAACGAAGGCAGACGTCGAAGGAGCATTCCTGCTCGCCTATGAGCTCGGTTGCAAGGGACTCACCGTCTACCGGGACGGCAGCCGCAAGAACCAGGTGATCTCATCCCGAGGCAACACCAACGGGACCCGCATCGAGCCGGTAGAGCTGCCGAAGATCAGGGACCAAAAACTCGTGGAGGTGGATACCTCTGAAGGAAAGGTCTTTGTCCATATCACCATGGCGGAGAAAGAGCCTTTGGAAGTCTTCATCACGTCGCCGGTCGAATCGAAACACGCGGAGACCTACGAGGCCCTCGCAATGATCATGTCCGATGCCCTGCGCTGCGGCCGTGCCCCCGAGGCGCTGTTGAAGCACATCCAGAGGGCGAACCTGAAGCACGGAAGCGTCGTGTCCCCGACCTATGCAATACTGCGCGCCTTTCGCATGCTCGGCGTCAATGGTTCCTCTGACAAATGTGACGAGTGCGGCGGGGTCGTGGTGCTTCAGGAGGGATGCCAGACGTGCCTCAGCTGCGGCGCGAGCAAGTGCTAACCAGGGACGTAAGAGACGGCTCTGCTGTGATACTGCCTGGCCAACCTCAGCGTCACTACGGTCGACGTCGATCTCCTTCGTGCCGGCGTTCACAGAATGACTACCGCCCAATAACCGAACGTCCGCTGTAACCCTCTGAAGACGAATCGCTTTCAAAACCTATACGATGAGGAGAAAACTATGGCCAATGAAGCCCCTGATAACGGAAACACGGACCTTTCCGAGACCGCGCAGAGATATGATAGGCTGCGGATGAGCATCCCGTTCGTCCGACCACCGGACACCCTTGTTGTCACCGGGGGCCTAGTCGCCGCATTTCCTGACGACCTACCCTTGATTCTCGAAAAGGTAAAGGAATTCGCGATCTTTACTGGGGATAACGACCCCTGGCGCGAACACGACTTCGGCGCCTTCGAGTTCAAAGGCGAGAAGATGTTCTGGAAAATCGACAATTACAACGGTAATGAGGGTTACGAACTCGTTTTGACCGTGATGCTCGCCTCTGAGTATTGACATGAAGGAGAAATGCCATGACGAAACAGGAGTTCGAGACCCTGGCAGGACAGCAATTGAGCGACGACGATTACGGGATCGTAGAAACGGTCTACGCATTTTACCCCGGAATCCCCGACGTGGATGGAAAGAAGGTCGCCGTCCAGCTTTACCGGCAATTCGGCCTGACCATATTCCAGGACATGTATGAACGGGCCAACAAGATATCGGAAATAGAGAGCGCCATACAGGAGCAGAAACGTCAATTGGAGTACGTGACCAGGGCGCCTCTCCGCTCCATACTGGCGTAGGGAAGGTGATCCATGAAAGGATTCCAAAAACAAGGATTTGTGTTGGTCGGTGTATACCACGTGGACCGCTGCTATGGCGGCCCCGAAGAAGGAGGGTGGTGGTTCGACGCATGGCAGCACGTTGCATCGAGACTTGTCCCGGAGCCGCAATGGCCGGG